>JAGLMD010000124.1 GCA_023140175.1 Nanobdellota archaeon
TCTGGAACGGCAGATATTTTTTTGTCTTTGGAGAATAGCCTACAGTTTCTGAGTCCAGGATAAAAGAGTCTCCTTTTACATTATTTTTGACATATAGGGCTATATCCGGGAATTGCGCTGTGACATCTTCCAAGCGCCTTGTGAATAACTTTATTTTATTATCCACCTTATGGGCCTGTATCCTAAATCCATCTAACTTATACTCTACTTCGGCTGGCTTACCCACCCTCCCTATTCCTTCTGCTGCATCATTTACTTTTAATGCGAGCATTACTTTTATGGGTCTGCCAACTACCATGTCCTGGTCCAGAAGACCTTTTATTCCTGTTTTTTTGGCAATCTCTGCCACTACAGCAAAATCATTTGTTATATCATATGCCTGCTGAACAGCACTGACAAACTTATTATAAGCATCTCTGTCAGTTATCTCCAGTTTATTCTCTTTTTCATTTAATTGAATACTTATCTCTTTTCCAAAATAAGCCCAGACTATAGCATCCCTTAAGCTGCCCTCACCTACACCAACCCTTAAATCTTCCAAGAGTGTCCTTATGATATATCTGGCTTCTTCTGGTTTTGAGGAGGTCAATAATTCTGCTATCAACTGAATTTTCCTATCGACAGAACCTTTTCCCTCCAGTGTAGAAATTTTTTTCAGATTATTGAAAACTTTTTGTATAGTGAGCTCATGAGAAAACAAGGTAGACTGGGTCTTTTTACTCACTATGTTCTGGGCTGTTAAGCCAAGATCGCCTGTCTTTTTCCATTCCTTCTCTATTTTTTCTATTGATATTCCGGTCGCTTTACTTATCGATTTGACAACAAGCCTTGAGGCTATGCCAAGCTTTGTTTCGTCCCATTGGGGGAAAATTCTGCCTTGCAGTAAAAGAAGTATATTTGAGAGGTTTTCTCCTTTAAGCTCTTTGAGCATGTCAGATATTATTTTTGTCTTTTCAAGCCTTTTTGTTGTAGATTCCAGCTTTCGATATAAATCAACTAAAGACGAGTATTTCATACAAAAACTTATATATAAGTACTCATATAAATATTTGTTTAAAAATGCATACTATTGATATTATATTGAAGAGGAGATCAATAAGGAAGTTCAAGGATAAATTGATAGCATGGGATAATATAGTTGCGATAGTGAATTCTGGCATGAATGCGCCTGTTGCAGGTAATGTTTTCAATACTAAATTTATTGTGGTTAGAGAGCTTGCTAATAAAAAAGCTCTTGCTGATGCCTGCCATCATCAAAGCTGGATAGCGACTGCTCCAGTCATTATTGCAATAATCGCTGAGCCCGAGCATCAAAAGAGATTTTATGGCTCAAGAGGAGAGAAACTTTATACTATACAGAATGCTGCAGCATGCGCCACGAATATGATCATTGCAGCTGAATCTTTGGGATTTGGAAGCTGCTGGATAGGCAGCTTTGATGAAGACAAGCTGAGAAATGTTTTGGGACTGCCTGAGCAGGTTAATGTTCATGCGATACTCGCTATTGGTTATGCTGATGAAGTGCCGAAAAAACCAAGCAAGCCATGGATAAAGACAACAACATATTTAGAGAAATGGTGGGGTGGCAGAAAGCTTCCTGCTTATGGATATTATTCAGAGAATGTGATGAAAGTAACTAAAAAGGCTGGAGAAGAGATTAAGAAAGCCGGCAAAGGAGCAGGAGAGGCTATAAAGAAGCTGAAGGAAAAGGTTTTGAAGAAGAAGAAGGAGAAGAAATAGTTAATGTTTCATTGTTTCTGTGATTTTTCTTTCAATAAGTCTTGACATATTTATGTTCCTGTTTTCGCAATAAGATTTGAAATCTCTTAGTGTATTCTCATCTATTGTAATGTTCAGCCTTTTTCTTCTGTAGAGTTTTGGAATTTTTTTTGTTCTTTCAAATTCTAGGAGAGATTCGAATACTTCTGGATAGTCAGCTATCAGCTTCTTTGCCATTAATACATTATCTGACTGCATCTTTTATACACCTTTCAATTTCTTGTATGCTTATTATATTCTTTTTTAGCATTTTAACAATGATTTTCGGGATTTCTTCTGGCTTAAATTGAACTTTATTTAGACTCATCAGTAGCATTATTGTAGCTGCGGCTGTTCTTTTATTTCCGTCTTCAAAGGTATGATCTATGAGGATCGCTCTTGTTAACACTGCAGCAGATTTTAACCAGTTTCTGCTTCTTGCATTGGTTGTTACTGCGTAATCCAGGCTACCCTCATTCATTAATGCTCCTGTGGAAAAGTTCTTGTTTATCTCTATAATATCTTTTTTACTTAACATTTTTATACGTATAAATGCGTATAAATATTTAAATGTTTCGGAAATTTGGTAGAATATTTTAAAGCGAATCTGACAAAAATCCAAAAAAATAAAAAATCGCCTTCCGAAAACGTTTGGGGGTGGTTAAGGAAGGCGATAGAACTAAAGTTAAAAAATATGAGTTCTTTTGCCTGTGAAAAAAAATAAAAAAAAGACCTTCCAAAATTTGTTGGGAGTTGGTTAAGGAAGGCCATAGAAGTGATGTCTCCTCTTTCGAGGATAATCAGCGTACAATTTCTATGCCGAGCTCATCAGAGAGCGCTTCTTGTTCAACTGATGGTTGTTTGTAATCCATCTTTCCGAGTATCCATGGACTTTTTACTCCTGTTATTATTGTCATTACTGTCATCCTGCCTTTCATGTCCTCATCTACCCTTGCACCCCAGATTACATTTGCATCATCATCCAAGCTTTCAGTTATCAATTCTCCTGCCCTGTTTATTTCTTCTAGTGTCATGTCAGGGCCGCCGCAGATATGGATTAATGCACCTGTGGCTCCTTTATAACTTATATCAAGCAAGGGGTTTGAGAGTGCGCCTCTAACAGCTTCATCAACCTTATTATTGGTATCTGATGCTCCTACACCAATAGCTGCTACCCCTCCATTTGTCATGATGGCTTTTACATCTGCATAGTCAAGGTTAACTAAGCTTGGGACAGCTATAGTTTCTACTATTCCTTTGATCATTGTTGAGATAAGCTCATTTGCAACAGCAAATGCCTGTTTAATAGGCAGATTGCCAGCTATCTGCACTAATCTGTTATTATCAATCACAATTACAGTATCTGTTGTTTTTCTCAGTTGTTGAAGGCCAAATTCAGCTTTTTCAACTCTTGCACGTTCAATCCTGAAAGGCATTGTTACTGTACCTATGACAATTGCGCCTGTGTCTTTGGCTGCTTGTGCTATTACCGGAGCAGAGCCTGTACCTGTGCCACCGCCCATTCCTGCGCAGACAAATACCATATCAGAACTTTTTAGTGATTCTTTTATTTCCTGAATAGACTCTTGAGCAGATTCAAATCCTTTTTCTGGAAAGCCGCCACAACCCAGGCCACTAGTTATATCTTTTCCAATTAGGAATTTTCTATCAGCTTCGATTATATTAAGATGCTGCTGATCTGTATTTGTAGCTATTATTTCAGCACCTTTTATCCCTTTCTTATATAGCCAGCCGACCATATTGTTGCCAGCTCCACCGGTACCGAAAACCTTGATGCATGCTTGTTTTACTTCCATTGCTGGTGTGTCTTGTTTTTCTTGTTGTTTTAAGGCGCTTTCCACGATAAAATCCATTTTTTATTCCCCCGTTTTATTTTTTTTATTATATATTTTAATATATAGTTCCCACAATAGTAATCTTTATATAGGAGTTTTGCTATATTTTACTCTAAGAAAAAGTTTGATTATCTGCGCCAACAGATGATTAAAAGGTTATTGCTTACGCTTTCAATGCCAAGAAAGCTAAAAGTTGCTTTTTCACCAAAAAAAGACTGTATAACTGGTTTTTTCGCCAAAAAAAACCGTACCCACAAATTCTTAATTATATTTACTTAGCTTAACTAGTATTTAAATCTTTCGATTAGTTATATTCTTGTTCTATGATTTATTCACGATAAAATAAAATGCCGGTAGCTTTAAATATGAAAATGTAGTTCTTTGTTTTATGACACTTTATATGGTTGGTCTGGGCCTTAGTGATGAGAAAGATATTAGCCTTAGAGGTCTTGAAACTGTAAAAAATTGCGATCTTGTTTATTTGGAAAGCTATACTTCTAAGCTGCAATGCAGTGTTTCTGATTTAGAGGAATTGTATGGCAAAAAGATTATTTTAGCTGATAGAGAGCTGGTTGAGAAGAGGGCAGAGGAGATTATCTCGAATGCTAAGGATAAAGATGTTGCTTTTTTGGTTATTGGAGATCCTATGTGTGCTACAACACATGTTGATATCTTTATGAGAGCAAAAGAGAAGGGAATTAATGTGAATGTTATTCATAATACTTCTATTATAAGTGCTATTGGGGTAATTGGATTAGAGGTATATAAGTATGGCAAGATAACATCGATCCCTTTTCTTAATGAGAATATCAAAGCACCTGTTGAGGTGTATGGGATGAATAAAAGAGATGGTTTGCATACCTTATTTTTGCTTGATTTAGACCCTATAAATGGAAAATTTATGGGCATTAAAGAAGCAGTTGAATATCTGATCTCTAATAATGCTGATGAGAATGTGATGGCTATTGGGTGTGCCAGAATAGGAACGAATGATGCTGTTATTAGGGTTGATTCTTTAAAGAATCTAGTGAATTATGAGTATGGGGGTGCTCCTTATTGTATAGTTATTCCGGGAAAAATGCATTTTATGGAAGAAGATGCACTTAAGCTGTGGAAAGAATAGTTTTAAATATTTAATAGATTTCTAAGATTTAGTCTTATAGCCCCATAGTGTAGCGGTCAAATTCTCTTGATGAGAAGACAAATCATCTCGGATTTTGGGTCCGAGGACGGCAGTTCGAATCTGCCTGGGGCTATTTTTTCTTTAATTTTGGTATTTTGTTTTTTCGTTCTTTTTTGTTGTTTTCATTTATGAAAAGACTTTTCAAAAATGAAAAGATTTAAATAGAAGCTTATCTCTGGAGAATTTTAATGGAGAATGTAAAGCTGTTGGAAGAATTATTTGATAAAAAGATAGTAGGGGTTATCAAGTTTTTTCTATTAAATAAAGATAAGGAATTCTATCTCCAGGAGATCTCTAATTCTGTGAAGATACCAATTGCTACTGTATTCCGGATAGTTGGAAAACTAAAGGAACATAGGATAGTTGATGAGATTAGGATAAAGAAATTCAAGCTTTATAGGTGTGCTGATAATGAGAATATCGCATTTCTTGAGAGCTTTATAAAGGAAGGAAAAAGGATAATTGACAATTTTGTTATTATTGTGAGTAAGGTTGAGAATGTTGAGGAGATCATATTACACGGAAAAGAGACAGAGGATAAAGCGAATGTTTTATTAATGGGTAAGGGAATAAATTATAACGAAATTAAGAAAATATGTGTAGAATTCAAAGAGAAATATAATTATACAATAAATTCACTCAGTTTAGAAAGGGAGCAGTATAACCAGATGTCTGCCATGGGATTATATGCTGGAAATAAAAAAACACTTTATAAGAGGTGAGTCTGATGATAAAGAAATATCTATTAGGTATTGTTGTTGTGTTGATGGGATTGATGATCTATGGCCTTATTGAAGGTACTATAACAGGCAATCTTGTAAAGGAGGAAGAGGAAAAGGTTGTCATATATTTCCCGATGTATGCTGATTTCCCGAATACAGAGCAAGGTGCTGTAGGTTTTGATTTTAGCTTTCCAGATGCAAGTTTCAAGGTTGGAAATAAGACTGCAGAGATACTTATGTTTCTTAATTCTGAGACAATATCCGGACTGAAGATAGGTTATAATACCAAAGAAGAGAAGATCTATGGTGGGCTGCCTTTGATGAGTTCTGAGCCTGTAAGTGTGATTAATGGCCAGAAACATGTGTTAACATATACATTCAGCAGAGAACTGAAAAAGCAGGCAATACGCTTGGATGGTAACCTGCTTGTTGAAGGAGAGTTTAGTGGTGAAATAACTGAGAATGCATTTACAGGATATTCGGTGTATCAGAAGTGGACTATGGTTGAGAGCCCTATTGGAATGGATGTTTGGGTTGAAGAGATCTATAAAGGAAGGAATAGGTAAATGCCCGGGCCGGGAATGGTTAAAAAGTTCCATAATTGGGGCAACTGCTTATATAAAATCAGCCCCTGGCGGATTGCGAACATTTTTGTCTAAAATTGAGGATTATGTTTTAGCGCGCGAAAGAAAAGCTTAAATAGATAATATATGTAAATTGATTATATACAAATGAAAAAGGTGGTACATTATGAATAAAAAATGGGAGTGTAAATAATTTTGTTG
>JAGLMD010000125.1 GCA_023140175.1 Nanobdellota archaeon
CTATTGCAGTTAAAGTGCAGTTCCCGTCTGTATTGCAGCCAAACTGGGCAGATGTATTCAAAGCTGTCCATTCATCGCCGTTCTGAGCCATATTTGTGCTGTTTAGTTCAACTGATAAAATATTAGAATCATTTGCTATAACTGAGAAATTAAGATGGATATCTGATCTTGAGACATTGTCTGTATCATTTGATATAAGCCTGTAAATTGAGGGATTTATAGAGTCCAGGGTTATTTGGCGTGTTGCTGTTGAGTTGTCATTTCCTGCTAAGTCAGAGATAGTAACATTATAGAAATAGGCTGCATCAGGATTAAGGTTTGTGAAGTTTATGGATCTCGTGCCTGCTGATAAGGCCGTCGAATTAACTATTCCGGATTGATTAAATAATGAAAATACAATAGAGTCTTCGTTCGTATCTAAAGCAGTAACATTAACAAATATCCAGTTTCTGTTAAAGAAAGAATTATCAGATCCTGTACCTCCGGCAAAATCGATTGATGGGGGCAGATCATCTATGATTATATCCAGCCTGACAGAATTATTTTGATTGCCTGATTTGTCTGCAGCAGCAAAATGAAGGGTACAATTGCTGTTTACCTGAGTACAGCCAAGTGAAGAAGGAGTTGTAGTGACCTGCCAGACATCAGTCGAGCCGATTCTTGACATCTCGATCATGCTTGCATTTGATACATTAACAGAATCTATATTATCCCCTGTAACTGTAACATTGATAATTATATCATCTGATTTTTTCACAATAAAGTCAGAATAATTAACAGATGGATTTGCCACTCCCGGGCCCATAGAATCCAATGTAAGCACCCTGGTTAGTGAGGAATTACTATTCCCTGCTTTATCGACCATAGTAACATTATAGTAATAAACAGAATTCGGATCCAAGTTTGTAAAATTTATATCCCTGCTGCCGGCACTTAATGTAGTTGTATTCACTAAATCAGATTCATTTGATAAGTAGAATATAATATTCAGTTCATTATCATCTGATGCACTTACATTTACATATATCCAGTCACGGTTAAAGTATGAACCATTGAGGGCAGTTCCTCCGGCAAATCCAATAGAAGGTTCTGAATCATCAATTATTAACGTATAAGATGTAGTGTTTTGGTTGTCTGCATCATCATATGCAATTGCAGTCAGTATGCACTGGCCGTCAATATTGCAGTTAAGGCTGGCTGGTGTTGTGTAGTTCCACCATTTTTTTCCGCTGTCATTTATCATAGAGCTTCCATTGAGTATAACTGTTCTTAGATGGGTATCGTTCGCATTTAAAGTGAAATTGAGATATGCGTCTGATCTTGTAATATTGTCTGCTTCACTTGATGTGAAATTGTATATTTGCGGAAGTATATCATCTATAGTATATTGAGTGTTATTGTCTGTATCAATAAGATCGGCCCTGTCTGTTACAGTTACATTGATATATCCATCATTATCAATCTGAATTGTGCCGGTCCAGATAATTCCATTCCATGAAAGAGACTGGCTTTCTGCTGTGACTGTCTGAATTGTGGCGCTAGACTCATCAGAGACATTTACACTTGCTACTATCCATGCATCCGACTTTACAATCGAATCATTGATCTGTACAGAAGTTATATTAGGCGGAGTTGAGTCTTGCTCACAAATATCTTTACATGTCAATACTCCCTGCGAAGTATTCTTATATTCACATAGCCATAAATAATCAGTATCACTTACTGTGAGCTTATTAGATGTGTCATTCACTTCAATGGAGATATCATAATAATCATAAGCCACTGAAGTAAAATTGATTGTGCCATTACAATTTGCTGTAGTTGCTCCTATGCTTGTGAGTGCAATCTTTCCTATTTCCTGCTCCACATTATTCACATTCCTGACTTTAACAATACAGCCAGAAGCATTTGTCTGATAACCGGCAGCACTAACAAATGTAGCGCTTATATTGGATTGCTGGATACTATTATAATAGTGCTGGCTTACATTGAAATCTGTCGAACCACTATTATTTACAGTGATTGTAATGCTATCCTGTGGTGCAGTGTTTCCCGAGCCATCTACAGATTTTGCATAAATCGTATGCTGGCCATCAGAAACGCTGCTGAAAGTATAAATGCAGTCGTTATCAGTAATCCAGGATCCTGAATCAATTTTAAATTCACAGTGATCTATGCCGGAATTATATGTTCCCAGATCAGAGGAATTTGCTTCCACAGTGACATAGGACCTATTAATAACAGCTGCTGTTAAGGGGGCTGTTATATTTATGGAAGGAGTCTCATTTTCCAGCACCATGATACTTATTGACTTAGTTGCTACCTGATCTATTGAGGTGTAGATCTCAATTGTATAATTATCCAGGCTTGCAGTTCTTGAAACAAATAGCTTATGTGATAGGTTAAACCAGCCAGTTATTGAAAGATCCTCAGATTGAAATGAATTAGCATTGCTTGATTTGACAAAGCCAACACTCTGATCTCCTGAATAAGCCTGGAACGTATTATCAGAATAAGGAGAATCGACAAATTGGCTAATCGGATATGTACTTGTTCCCGCATATATAAGGACAGAATCAGATGATAACCCTGCCGCATAATAATATAGTGTTATATTTTCACCCTGTCGAATTACATCATTATAACTTACAGAAACATCACCGATCGTAATTTCAGCAAAGCTTGAGTATGTTTGGTCGTTTGCTGCGCAATAAGTAGTATTTTTACAATCAATATCCTGGCAATCTGTCGTGCCATCATGGTCATTATCAATTGAATCCTTGCACATTCCAGGCCCATCCTCTTTTGTATAACAGCTGCAATTTGAATCCAAACAATCTACCAAACCGTCTCCATCATTATCCATTCCATCATTACAGGTTGTTTCTCCGCCTGGTTCGCAAATCTGTCCACCTGATCCAATCTTGCCTGCGCAGTCAGTATCTGAGCAGTCCATATAGCTGTCTGCCTGGGTAGAATCATAATCATTATCAAGCCCATCTGCGCATGAATCAATTGTTATGTTCTCAACTGCTGCACATGGCCTGCAATTTCCAAATTGCTGATAACAGCCGGAGTCTTCACAGTCTGTGCCGCCTCCTCCTGAATAATATACATCCCCATCAGGATCATCGCCGTCATTATCAAAATCATCCTCGCAATAGGCGCCAAAATTGATTGAAAAATTCTCAGATACAACGCAAGTGCCGTTTGGCCCGGTTAGCCCATTACAATCACTGTCTGCACAGTCAAAATTACCGTCCAGGTCATTATCTATACTGTCATTACACGTGACTTCTTGTGGTGCAGCAGTATTGCCATAGTTCTCTGTACAGATGAAATGGCCGGAAGAATTAGTAACTTCATAGCAATTATAGTCATCGCAATCTGCTCCTGAGCTGTCAAAACCCGGATCAGATGTATAGCCATTATCCCTATCATTATCAAAACCATCTGTGCAGTTTAGCTCAAAACCAATCTGGCAGACCCCGCTTAGGCCTCCAAAGCTTACAACAGTGTTGTTGCAGTCTATATCATAACCTGAATATCTGCAATCATATCCACCTGAATTATTCTGAATATAGCCATAGGCGCTGGTATCAGATGTACTTGGATAATATGCATCTAAATCATTATCAATGGAATCATTGCATATTGACTCTGTTGTAGGGGTGCCAAGCCATGTTTTGCATGTTGCAGCACAATCATACTCTGCATCATCAATGCCCCCCCCTGCAGAAACTTCACAATCATAACTATTTCTCCCATCATTGTCAAACCCATCACTGCACTTCAGTACTTCTCCATATAGCGCCTCACGATTAAAAGAACAGGTTTTTCCGGATGTAGCGTTTCCAACCTTTCCGTCGCAATCCTGATCCTGGCAGTCCGCAAGGCCGTCCCGGTCATTATCAAATCCATCCGAGCAATTTGATTCTTCCCCGAGCTGGCAAATGCCTATACCCCCATCAAAACTAACATAAGTGCTATTACAGGATAAATCCCATGTCCCGGAATTATTTGAACAGTCATATCTCCAGTTTAGATCATTATCTAATGTATCATTACAGTATACTGAAACATTGTATCCATTGATCATTTCCCTGTAATCAGACTCATTGATAATAGCGCTGCTATTGATAGAGAAATTGAAGATGCTTTCTGGCTGGCCTCCCCCATCATCAATGCTTCGCAGTACTGTTACAATTTTATATTGGCCTTCAAAACCATTATTATCGGGAATTTGTACACTTAAAAGCTCTCTTAAGTCTCCTGTAAATGTTTCCGGAGATACAGTCCGTGCTGTTAATGCTGTGCTTGTAACAACTTTTGTAGATAAGTTATCTGAAATTGTAGTAGTAGATTCAGTCACACTAAAATTCTCAGGAATATTATTTATTTGCACTAAAACTGAATTTCCACTTAATCCATCCTGGGAGAATAAGACCTTTAGTTTTTGGCCCGGCCTGACTGATTCTGTGAAGTATACATCTGTTCCCCCCATTACACTTGATAGGACATGGCATAGGTTGTTTTCGCATGGGTCATCAAGCCAAACAGCTGAATCTATTCCTGCATTATTCCTGCATTTGTACAGTATACCTGCACAGTCAGTATCTGCGCAGTCTGCCCCATCCTCTCCGTCATTATCAACATTATCTTCACAATCATCCTCAAGCGGGGAACCGCCGTATTTCTTTCCGGCAAAATTAACATCAGAGTTCCAGTTGCAGTTTATCTCATCAAAGTACCAGCCGGGAGATCCTGACCTGCATGTTATCGCGTCATTTACTATATCAAATGTCCAGTCGCTGCTTTGAATATATGTCAGATAGAGGGAGGTATTAACTGTCTGAGTTCCATTATCTGCTGCTATTACATGGAGTTTATACTGTGCGCTTGTTCGCGTGTTAGAAGCACTGATATTATACTCCACAATGTAAATGCCATTTCCAAAATCAGTAACAGATTCCTTATGTGTATCATTATAGCCCGAATCAATATTTGAAAAGTTCACTGAAACATTGAGGAGAGATTTCTCAAATGTCATGTTCAGCCTTACCAGTGTATCTTCCTCATAGAATACCCTGTTCCTAACAGGAGATTTGACAGTAAAATTATAAGAAGTAGCATTGCTCCTTCCAGAGAGCTCAGTACAATTTATAGTCAGTGTATGATTGCCGTCCATATAATTATAATGCTGGATATAATGATATTTGCCAGTAGAAATATATGTATAATTTAAGCTCTGGGCAGGCATTTGCTGTGAATGGAAAAGAGAGCCTGTCGTTTGCATTGTTGAATATTGTCCATTATCTATTCTATAGGAACAGTTTGCAGCCTCACTCGTTGTTATATTAAAGCTTGGGCTGGGATCAAAGACAATGCTTGAAAGCGAATTATTTAATATTGACACCAGGCCGTCATCCATAACTATAGTATAGTTCATATAAGCTGAATTATTTGCATAATCAGTTGCTTTTGCAGTAAGTATGCAGTTTCCTTCACTGCTGCATCCCAGCGATGTAAGGTTGATAGCCAGCGTCCAAAAATCTCCCTCAAGAGTCATATTGGTGCCGTTTATTGCAACTAAAAATACGCTGCCTTGTATAGAATCATCGTCTGTTGCGTTAACTGTGAAGTTGATGATAGCATCGCTCGTGGAAAGGTTAGTGGAGACGTTTGAAATAAATGAATGCACTGAGGGATTTGTATGGTCTATATAGAGCGTATAATTAGTCGAATTTTGATTGCCTGCAGAATCAGTTGCAGCTGCAGTTATTGTACATGCTCCCTCAGCAGCGCATCCCAGTGATGTTGCATTAATAAAGGCATACCAGATATCGCCTGCTGCACTAGTCATGCTGGTATTGGATATCAAAACAGAAGAAACATTTCCTTCTATACCATCATTATCCGACACATTAACAGTGAAATTCAATTGAACATCATATCTTGTTATATTATCCGGATCATTTGATACCAGGGAAGATACTGAAGGGTTTGTATTATCTACTATGACTATATAATTCAGGGAGTTATTATTGCCGGCATCATCTCCTGCTATTGCTGTCAGCGTGCAGTTTCCTTCACTTGTGCATCCAAGACTGCTAAGATTTGCTGTAAGCCTCCATTCATCTCCTGAGAATAATTGCATGCTTGAGCCATTTATCGATGCAAAGCTTATATTGCCGGAGAAGCTGTCATTATCATGGGCATAAACAGTGAAAACTAGATCCAAAGCATAATTTGAAATATTATCAGTATCATTTGCAAAGAAGCTGTATACTACAGGGAGTATAGGATCCATGTAGATTATGACAGTTTCAGTATCATTGATGTTGCTTAATGAGTCATTTGCGTAGATTCGAAAAGTCATGTTTGATATGATATTGATACTGCTGGATGCATAAGTTCTGTAATTCACTGCTGATCCCCCTTCTGAGGTATTCATCTGGCCATAATTTGTCCCGGTTATATTATCCATCAGCCAAACAATTTGAAGGTCATTATCATCATCTTTAGCTTTCACAGATATAGTGATCAAAGTATTATTCGCAGCTACATACATAGAAGAAGTAGCATTAATAACATTCGGTGTTCGATTCTGGTTCACTATGTAGCAATCCCCGCAGGAATTATTCTCATACTGCTGCTGGCAATTTCCAAATCCCTCATTGTTGCAGCCGCAGCCCACATTAGTAGTGAGATAGGTCTCCCCTATATAAGGGGAATAATCATAATCATTATTTGAATTGGTAGTAGTTCCATTTATGAAATGACAGTCATATGGGCATGAGATGCAGGTTTCGCCTGAATCACAGGGAGTTGGATCATCATTGCAGCCGCTTTCGTCACAATCATAATCGCATTCCCCTTCGCCCCCTCCTAAATGAGATACAATCCTGATCTTTCTTGTGTGATTTCCATCTATTGCCTGAGCCAGCCTAAACCAAGAGTAATTATAGTACATACATGTAAAATTATAATATGCATTAAGGCCTGTATATTCATCAGTGAAATTAAGTGTAAAGACTGTTTCACCATTGACATCTGTAGTTGTATTTCTCAAAGCAAGATTTTCACTGACATTACAGTCATCACATATAAAATATACAGGGAATCCATCATCAACCGCATTACTATCAAGAGTTCTTGTGACCCTGCAGGTAAAGTTCACAAGGCCGCTATCATCCATTTCCGTAACATCATTGGAAGGGATGGTTAATGTAACTGTAGATTTATGGTATAGCTCTGGATTCACAACATCCCAATGTGTCCTGTAATCAAAGTCTTCACAGGATGAATCCTCTGGATTGTATTGGGTATGATAAGAATCATTGCCATAATAATCGCCATAAACAGTGGCAGTAATGCCCCAGTCAGTTTCAATCTTGGTGGGATCGTCCATCTGGGGATGAGACCAGACTATCCAGTTATAAAAGTGGCTGCCCCCGCTGCCATTCCCCAGATATGTATCATCATTAAAAGATGTACAGAAAACCTGATCATATATATACCATTTCACAGTCACATTATCATAGCTCAGGTTATTTCCGGCATCATCCATTACATTTGCTGTCAGGCTCATATTCCCATCTGTCCATGCCCATTCAGTTTCAAGAGACTGGTTTATTGTCAGATTTAATATGCCATATACAGATATGTTGACCTCAATTGTGTTGGAAGTCCATCCCTCCCCATAGCTGGCGTTAATCAGAATTCTATAGGATCCGACAGGCACATTTAATGGAACATCCCAATTTGTGTAACACACATAGTCATTGTAATAATGATCGCATAGGTTTTCAGATGCATGGGTGGGCGGATTTTCCCCTCTATTTTCAAATTCAGTTATATTTGTTAGGCATGTAACTTCATCAACACTTATATTTAAGTCATTTACTACATTAAAATGGACTGTGACATTATCCATGAGATACCCTTCTCCTGTTGAATTCCATGTTGTTGAGACATTTGCACCAAGGAACAGGAGATCAGGCTCCTGCCATGTTTCAGATGCTGTCCTAAAGACAAATGTACTTGGAATATAATGGCCGCATGTTGCGAGATTAAGCTCCCTGCTGTCTACAAAGCTGGCAGAAATGATAAGCTTTGTAGGAATTATGACTGTGGTCTCAAGGCCACCCATACCTGCCTCGGCTATAAAATATTTTGTATCATCCTCAGATATATTGCAGCCAATATAATGGGGGCCCTTTGGAAAGCCGGTTGTATTCCACTGGTATAATGCTTTACCGGATGAATTTGTTTTTACAACTAGTGGATTGCTTGTATTTCTATCTATATAAAACGTTATGTTGTAGTTGGATTTATTGCTTATTCCGCTTATATTGACACTGCATATCACATCAACAAGGCTGTCACTGGGAGGATAAGCAGTAACATCCAGTTCCACAAGCCTTGCTTTTCTCCAAGCCTGGATATCAACCATTGAGGAAGCAGGGTCATAATAAGCATAAGTAACCTGGGCTGTCAGGTTAGCTGACCCATATGCATAGGAAGCCACATACCAGCTGGTGATAGTCCCAAGATTCATATCTGGATTATCAGAATCTACATAGTTCCAGGTAGTAATATAGCTTTGGTTAGAGCAGCCGCAGCTGTCATTCACTGTTACGTTCAAATTTATAGTGTCTGTATAGTAAACTAACGAATTATTACCCGGACTTAGGATATATACACTTACATTAGCATCCATCAGGTTGATGTCTCTTGTGCTTGTATTTCCCCCTGCACTAAAATTATAATTAAAATCCGGATGGCTTAGCATATCTACCCTAAAGGTATGTGAACCAAGTTCATGGGCAGAACAACTCGTGTTCCATTTAAATTCACATACACCATCAGACTCGCTTGTATTTGACCTGCCTGTAAATATGTTATCCACATACCACTCACAAGTATAGTTCGCCCAGTTATTCGAGTCATTTAGAGCCGAGCTGTTTATTGGTATGTCATCTCCTGTATAGATCTGAGCCTGCAAAGTAATATTTTCTCCTGCTAAAGAGGCATTGGTCCTGTAGATAGGATCGGTTGTGATTAAGCTGATCTTAATGACATCATCCAACTGCAAAAATCCGGTGGCATTTGTTGAGTTTATGTAATAATGATAATTGATATACTCAGTCAATTGTATCTGGCCTGTTTCCCTGCTGACATAATAACTTGTATTCACACCCGTATTAGACCAGCCATAGTTATCCATCCATTTCACATAATCTGCTAAGCTAGGATCAATAGCACCGCAGCTGTCATTGACTATAGAAGTAAGGCTTATAATATCCTGGTAATCTACCTGGATGCTGCCATTAGGATATGTCATTTCTATATCCAGAATGTCAACAAGATCAACGCTGCCTGTAAAATTATTGGTTAAGAAGCTATTGTTAGCATAAAGCTCAATCCTGACAGTATATCCTGCAGGAAGGAAGCTTGTTCCACAGGAAGTATTCCATACAATAGAACAGGTTCCGTTGGCAGTCGTGGAGTTGCCTATATTTTCATCATTCAGATACCAGCTGCAATTTTGCCCTGAATAGTTTCTAAATTCGCCTTCATCATTAATTAGCCTCGCAATTAATATGTGCTGGCTGCCGCGATTAATTATCTGGCTGTCATTAAGGAAAGAAAGATTGAGAGTTTCTATGGCTGAGTCGCTGATCCTATAGCTGATATTGGAAAAGTTTTGGCCCATCGGTTTCAGTATAGGCTGTTTCCATTTTATATAATCTATCATCCCATTATTATCTGTATCCTGCTTGCATACTGAGAAAGCATAACTCCCAACATGGAATGAGCTATAAGTCGGAATCGAGCTATTACAGTTATCAGTTCCGTTTGCAGGGGTAATATCATAATAAGACCCATTACTGAACCAGTCTACTTCAAATTTAAGGTTATTGAAAATAAGAGATTCATTAATGCTGATGTTTGCTATTATGCTGGTAAATATTTGGGCAGTATAATTAGTATTCCTGGCTATTGTGGCATTATATTTGTAGAAATTATCCTCCAAATATGTTGTATGGCTCATGAGGATTGGCCTATCTGCAGCCGACAGATTATGCCACCAGTAATCAGGATTCCTCGCAAAACTATCTGAGATATAATAATCTGCATCACAGCCAAAAGAGCTGCCATCATCCAGTGTGTATCCTAAGTCCAGCTGGGAACCAGAATAGTTACAGTAGGCACTATTAAACCAGCTTGAATAGTTTATAGAGAGATTTTCACTCTGGATAAACCTTATATGCAGAGGCAAAGGAGGAATTCCTGGATATGAAATGTTAAGGGCAAGATAATATAACTCGGAGTTTACTTCTATTTCGTCTGTCCTGCTCCATCTTACCGCATTGTCATTTGCGGCTATCTCATTAGAAGCATTATATTGCAGCCGGATAACAGGCTGCCTAAATCTCATCCTTCCTGCAATACCTGCACTCAGATTAAAAGGAACATTGCATGATTTTTCTGTACAATTTGCCAGGAATTCATTCATGGAATCTATCAATGAAGAACCGTTCACAAATTCCTGGTTTGTTAATAAGCCGGATTTATTCCACGCATACCCATTATTTCCTGCACCTATAACTATGCTGCCTGGATCCTGCAGGTTCATTACATACACCAAATTATCACTTCCTATAACCAAAGCTTCTGTTCCGGAATAAGTATGCAGATTTCCTGTTTCAATAAAGCTTAAAGCAGAGCTTAAAGCAGCTGAAGAGATAGATGAGAAGCTTGAATTCAATAAAAGCAAGTGGCCATCTGATAGAGTAGCCAGGATTTCATATCCACTGCTTGACGTTAGGTCATCTACAATAAGATCATTGATTCCTGAGCCAGCCTCATACATCTGCGTACAAGTCCCCCCAGTATCACATTGGTAAATATAGCCATTATTAAGTCCGATAACTGCTTTCTTATCAGGGCTTAGGCAGACTCCTTCTACTTTGTTTCCACCGAAGTTATTCTCCCAGATCATACTTCCTGAAGAATTTAGCAGGATTGCCTTACCAAGAGCACCAACTAATAGTTCATTGCCTTCATGTCCTGAATGCATATCATCAGCCCATATATCATATATATCAGAGCCTATAGAATAATTCCATACCTGCGTAAGGGTAGAATTATAGATAATTATGTTATCAAAACCATCTGCAGTAATTATGTCATTTACTCCAACCTGAAGAGTTTTGATCCTCACCATATGCTCATTATCATGCATTATCCAATCACTACCATTGAAATAGGAAGAATTTCCTGATATTGAAGAATCCAGCAGTATATTGTAATAATTTGATCCACAAGAAGAGCAGTTGAAAGTGATATTCTGGCCAATAGCCAGATCTGAGCAATTAACCTCTGTTGAAACCCAGGAGCTCAGTAAAGAAGTATTACTGAACATTCTCACATAAAAATCATATCCCCCTATAGTTGACCACAAAGAACCGTCATATAAATATGAATGGCCATTAGAACTTGAATCTTTAATGAGGCCATAATTATTACTCTCATTGCAGCCTGTACAGGAGAACGTAACATTCCCATATTGTGAAACATCAGCGCATGCTACTAAAGTGTAAGTATGGCTAAATAATTTTGTATCTTCAATTATGCTTACCATGTGGTTTTTGTTTATGGACAGCCACTCAGTGCCATTAAAATAAGATGAATCACCGGACACAGAAGAATCCAGCAGTATATTGTAATAGTTTGACCCGCAGGAAGAGCAGTTGAAAGTGATATTTTGGCCAGCAGCCAGATCTAAACATTCTACAATAGTAGTTATTGTGCTGCTAAGAAGAGAGGAATTAGCATGGATAATCACTATATGATCATTTCCTCCAACTAAATTCCATTCAGAGCCATTATAATAATAAGAATGATTTTCAGAACTTGTATCGCTTGAAATATGGTATCTATGCTCATCATCACAATCATCACAAATGAAAGTAATATTGGTATTGTTCACAACATCAGCGCAGCTCACTAAGGTATCTGTCCAGTCAAAAAGAAGTGATGTATTGCTGAATACCTGGATCATATAATCATAATCAGGATACACAGTATCGAATCCATCAAAGTATATAGAATCTGATGTATTCGTCGAGTTATCGCCCATTATCCTATAATGGTCTGTACTATTGCATCCGCTTGAGCAGGCTATCTGCACAGATCTATTCTGCACCAATAAAGAACACGGCACAGGTGTATAAACCCAGCTCCAATTATTATCCTCGCAGGAAGTGGAAACATTTGGATAATAAGTGCCGCCGCCATCAGTTATAGTCATGCTCAACACTCCTTTGTTGCTGCCATTATAGCAGGCGCCAAAATTCACATAGCAATCTTTTGCAGGTATAGTTGAAGGTATGTTGAAACCCATAATAAATGTGACCTGGTCGAGATTGCAGCCTATGCAGTCTGATTCCTCAGCAGTATTGTCTGACCCATTGATCTTATATTGAATCAGATTGCTTGTATTTATCTGGCTTTCATCTATGCTGTATGTAGTGCCATTTAAGCTGAATGTCAGATTGCCTGTTGTATTTCCTTTATAATTAAAGGCAGCCTTTACATAGCACTCCTTAGCAGGTACTGGAGAGGGAATATCATACCAAAGGTTAAATCTTTGCTGCTCATAATCCGTGCAGCCTACACATGAAAAATCATCTGCATTATTATCAGTGCTATTATAATTCAGTTTATTGCTAATGGTGATATCCCCTTCATTAATATCATAAATAGAACCATTCAGGCTAAATGTAAGATTCCCTGAGCTATTCTCATTGTAGTTGATCAGTGCCTTAACAGAGCAAATTGAATCAGAAAAATTTCCGAATGAGTAGGGGATAGTAAATCTTTGCATATATCCACTGCATCCTATGCAGGCAAGATCATCAGCTGAGGAATCATCTTTTATATATTGAGTATGATTATTAGCTGCTGTAATCTGGCTCTCATCTATATCATAAATAGTACTATTTATTTCCAAAGAGAGATTTCCCGTCTTATTTCCCCTATAGTTCATAGCTGCACTTACATAACAATCCTCAGCAGGGATTAAAGAAGGAATTTCAAACCATAGATTAAAGCCAAGCTGCTCAGAGGAAGAACAGCCAATGCAGGAAACATCTTCAGAACTGCCATCTGTACTGTTGTAGTTCAGAACATTAGTAACAGTTATATCATCCTCACTTATATCGTAAACTGTATCATTCAGAGAAAAAGTCAGGCTGCCGGATCTGTTCTCCTTATAGTTAAAGGGTGCTATAACATAGCACAACGAATCTGAAAAATTTCCGAGTGAGTATGGGATAGTAAATCTTTGCATATATCCACTGCATCCTATGCAGGCAAGATCATCAGCCGAGGAATCATCTTGACTTGAAAGAGTTACTTTCTCAACTATCCTGCCTATAGCCAGCTTAACTATATTATTTGTTATATTCCTTATTTGTGATCCTGTAGAAGATAAAACTTTTAGGAATTGATCAGCCACAATAACAACTTCGCTGTTCGGGGAGGAAGAATCAACATTGCCAATGCCGATGTCATTTATTGTATCAGATGCTGAATAATTCCACAACATATCATTGCTTGAATTTTTTGCCGTAACCAGGCTTCCGGATGCAATTGCTATCTCAGACAGCGTATTATTAGTTAAACTTCCGCTGGCTATACTAGTTGAACTAAATAGATCCTGATATGAGTAAGATTGTATTGAAGCATTTGTCCTGGATTCTATGCTTAGATTTACTGACAGGATTGTACTATTTCCCGGAATTGTAAAATATCTTATAATTGCACTGCTGTTAATAGTGATATCTTCCCCTTCAGAGCCTAAATCTGTACTTGAGGGATTACATTCCCAATAAGTATGATTAAAAGAACATAGGTCAAAAGTAAATATGGGCTTTGTTAGATTTAATAAAAATGGCTCCACCTGGTTATAATAATCATAATTTTCTGCAATTACTGAGATATTTCCAAAAGTCATGTTCACTTTGAACCTTCCTAAGTTATTTATATCGTATATTATTCTTCCCCTTGTATGTTTGCTCCCATTCCATGTGGTAGAAAGATTACTGCCTGCAACACTATATTGATCAGTATAGGCCTGCCAGGATGAATCCCCTTCATCATAATAAAGGATATCTTTAAAAGATATATCCGAGCCATCTGAAAGAAGTTTAGCTGTAAGCTGTGCACTATGTGCCGACGAATTAAAATAAATACTCCAGTTATGCTTTGGAGTGCCGGAAATAACCCTTAAATCCATTAGGCTGACCAGAATTTCAAAATCCTGTTGTGATAGCTGAGGGACATGCCAAAATAAGATATCTGCTTTTCCATCCATGTCTTTGTCCCCCAGCCTCACTTTGAATCTCTGATCAGATGTTACATCAATACGGGTATCATTTAAAATCCAGATTAATTTTACATGATTGTGTCTTGTTTCCGGGATATTGGAATAAGACAGGATATCATGATAGTGCATAGAAGCTGAAGACTGGATTGTTACATTCTTTCTCCATTTATGATCCTGAATTACCGGGATAGCCTCCACCTTGGTTGGTGCAGGGGTTTCATATCTCACTTCAAGATAAGTATCATTTGAAATAAGGGCAGGAACTAACAGATTCATAGGGCTGGTTATTCTACTCTTAGCTGAATCAGTATCCTTCCTGAATTGGAATATGAATTTGAAAGGATTCTTTTTAATGTCATTTTTTGGCTTCACAATAAAAAACTGATTTTTATCAACTGGCTTTTGGGAATCCTTTACTTCTATTTTTGATGCTTCCTGAGGAAGAGACAGATTTAGCATGGAATAGATATTCTTTTCTGTTTTATATCTAAATTTTCGAACCCATTTCACATGACTGCCTATTTCAGCACTAAACTGCTTAATCTCCTCCGTAAGATTATCCTTTGAGATTATAGGACTTTCACTCACATCTAAAAATAAATTATACTTACCGGGATTATGATATTTATCATTCACTGTAAAGGAAACGGCCTTAGTGCCTAAAAAATCTGGATAAGGCTTTAAGTAAATCAGGCTGCCATTAACAGTTATATTCACGCCATTACTGCTCTTAAAATTATATTGGAAATTATCATTGTCCGGATCATGACAGTAATTATCCAGGTTCAAAATCAAATCTGTATTTTTTACAATACTTATATTAGGAATATTTTTACAGCCAGGGGGCTTGTTATCAGAGACATGTATTACATACACTGGACCTTTAACTCCCTGCAGGGCAGATTGAAAATAGTAAGGGCCGCTATCTTTCGGACTTTGCAGGGCATATGTCCTTGATTCCCTGTAGCTTGTTTTGTCAAAATCCCATTGAAGAACAGCATATGTATCATTATATGGGAAGTATTTTCCACTGCCTGAATTGATCAGTTTCCAGGTGGCTGGATAATATTCCATAAGCTTAATATTATTCATTGGGGCAGGCAGGGAAAAATTGATTGTGACATTTACATCTGTAAGCGGATTGACTGCCTGTGCTGCAGGATCACAATAATTACAGGAAAGTTTCCTGTCAAACCTTGTGCGATGTATGTTAGAAGATTCTAATAATGTATATCTTAATGTATCTAAGTAAAGAGATGCTCGCTCAACTTCGATAGCGAGAGTATATTCTGGGCTGTTTATTTCCGGCAAGTCGCATGTTTCAAGGCAGGATTCTTCAAACATTATAGTGCCATCCGAAAAATGCGCGCTCAGGCCTGCCCAATCAGAGTAATATATCTCGGAATAAGGATTTTCCAGGCTAAGGTTGTAATCTATATATGCTACTTGAGCGGATACTACAATATTCTGTCCGATTCCAAAAGATCCGTCTACGAGATAGAAAGGATGCTTCCATGAGTCAATACTGCTCGGGAGATCCAGAAAGCTGCAGCAAAGTTCATTACCATAACATACAAACCTGCTTGAATCCGGTTCCACCAAGTAAACCATATATCTCGTACATAGATAGTCTTCATCTAAGGCAGGATCAATCTCAGTGTTTTCAACTGTAAAATCGATGACCTCATCTGAATTCGCTATTCCATTATTATCCTCATCATATGGTGTGCTATTTTTATATTCAAGTTTTATTGATATTCCGGCATCTGCCTGCTTTGTGCCAGTTATTTCATGAGCATTCAGGATTTTAGAACTGTCAAAAAGTAGATACCTTGTATTTTCATGTATCAGATATATCTTCACAAGGCCGGATGGGGAAATTCTGCCATCTATCTTTAGAGAGGTTAGTAAGCCTTCCTTATCCGGCCTCCATGTGTAATTCATGCTTTTATTCACGACAATGGATATATCCATTGCATTGTAATTAAGAGGAGTATATCCTTTGGCAGACAATGTAAAAAACGCCCCAGAGAACAGCAGAAGCAAGAACAGCAAAGCTACTAAAAAAACAAGTGTTTTATGGTTTCCTATACTTCCTAATTTATCTTTAAGTAATTGTATAATCATATCATAGCTGGCCTCTTTTGGAGAAATCACTGCACATAGGGGGGAGTACTTTAAGAGCCATGCCAAAACAGAGACTATCCATTAAGTCTCCAATAGGCAGGACTACTCTCTTATAGAATTTCCCAAGTTGGCGCATGCAGTAAATCCTACTTTTTTCTAAGAATAAAATTTTTTTATTTCTTGTAATAATGTGAAACAGATAGCCAGGGTTATTCTGCCCTGACAAACCAATTTTAAGTCGAGAATCCAATGTAAGGGCATATCCTTGTTTTGTTATCCTGAAAACATTTTTTTGTAATGTGAAATTTCTACAGATTGGATCATTCTTTTTTATCCTCGTACAAAGCAAAGAAATCCTATATATGGCGGCAATAAAATGATTTCCCTGTTCTTTACTTATGATGGTATCATCTTTAAAAGAACAATAATATACCTGATTTCTCATTACTTCACCCCCTTTAATGTCAATCAAACAATTTTAACTATACTTGATAATATACTAAACCGCAGGTAAAATTCCGAACTATATATCTGCAGTTTAGTATTACAAAGCCGCAATGAATTCGGATAAATATCGTGAATTGCGGTGATTAGTGCATATTATTTAATGCAATTCACTAGATTGATAATTGCGCCTATTTTATACTAATTAGCGCAATTATCAATAGTTGCGGGTGAGTATATTCATATACTCCCTAATTTAAGTACTTTTTTTGGCAGACCTATAACTAGCTCTTTATACTGCTCAGTATTACTAAATCTACCTAATTTATAGTTTTATAGCCTGCTTACATCACTAACTAAAGCGTGATTAGAACAGACTTACCACCCCTCTGCCAGGCTTTATTACCGGTCTGGCCAGTTTTTTGCCAACTTTAAGTCTTTTTTGCTTCTATAGTTTTTAAGCTTTACTATATCTCGACCCAACCAATAGCCCCGGTGATACAATAATATTATAAACCTCTTTTATGTTGTTAATATTGACACAAAAACAACAAAAAAGAGGTGATAATCATTATACAGGCAATATTAAATAAATTTTCTTTTAAGGAAAATGGGCTATCCCCCCAATAAACAAGCTGTCCGATAATTACTGATTCTCCAATTTTATCTCTCGACGAGATATAGAAAGAGTTATATACTTTCTCGTCTATAAAATCACTAAAAATGAAGTGAGCTTTAAAAAGTTTTTAATCGAGAGCCATACATTAGTGAAGAAACTCGCATCAAAACCCAAGAAGAATTATGGGTAACTTTTGAGACGATAGGGCTTAATAAGCGGCAGTGATCACCCCTAAATCTGATTGGGTAAACAATTTTACACAGATAAAGTTATTCTGTGGGGAATTCCTTTTCGGAGATACTGTTAGAATCGGAAACTTTAATAATAACTATTTCTATTTGGTTAATCAATGGAATATTTCAAAGATACCCTCACTTTTATAAAAAAATATAAACTAATGTCTTCGATAATCCTCATTCTCGATATCCTGTTTTATTCTCTATTTTTTCATATACTTAATTTTGCTGTAGACCTCTTCATTAAGCAGGTAAAAAAATTTCAACCCGACTCATTCGGATCCATGATGCAGTCATTAAGCGGCTTAGAAGAACTGGAATCAATGCTTCTTGGTATTTTCTTTGGAATCATGGGAACAATATTGTTGTTTTTCTTACTGGTATTGCTTAATATCGCTGTAATGAAGATGATAATATGGCTGCTAACTACGGGTAAGAAGATTGATTATAAAGTTATCTTGAAATCTCTCCTTCTGACTTTTATTATGTTCTGTATTTTTTTCATACCATTAATATTATCTTTATTTCCCTTGATATCCTTATCTGAAGAATATATGAGAACTCAGGTTTTAAAGGGGGGAATAATGTATTTTATACCTTTTATTATTATATTTTTCATAACAATATATTTTACCAGCTTAGCATCATATTTCCTTGCCAAAGAAAGCAGCTTAAGAAAAGCTTTAAAGAACTGCTTTGTCATAGGCATTAAGAAAATATCTCAGCTTATATTGCCGTTTCTGGGATTATTCATAATTACCTTTGCAATTGGAAATATATTAAGAAACATGGGCTTATTGGCTTTATGGCCCGGATTATTAGCTGTTGTATTGGTAATTGTCATAATCTCATTCTTCAACAGGATTTACATAAGCAGGGCTATATAACTAAGTTTGACTTGAATTTTTAGACGGTGAGTTTTTTGAAAATTGACTTTTATAGGGGTTTTTCAAAGCGTTCTTGATGTCTTGATGCCCTTTTCCAAAATCCTTATAAACAGCCACAATAAACTTTTTCTATGCAATTAAAAGATAAGCTTTCTCAGTTGGAGAAGAATGATATTTTTCTTGAATGGAATAAGAAAAATAAAGATTCTTATCTTGCCCATATTTTTAGGATGTTTGACGAAGCGAATGAGAATATCTGGCAATTTGGTTATTATAATGCTGATGATACTATAACTACATTTATTATGGATAATGATAAAGTGAATGAGGTGCCAGAAGAAGAGATATTCAAAAAGGATAAGAGAAAACTTCTAAGGCTTAACATAAAGAAAATTAGGATTGAGTTCGATGAAGTGCTGGAGAAGGCTAAAGCATTACAGCAGAAGAAATATAGCCAGCATCCTATTATGAAGAAAATAGTTATACTGCAGAAAATTAAGCAAGAACAGATTTTCAATATAACTTTTGTGACAAAGACTTTTGGCACTTTAAATATCCATATTGATTCAGAAACAGGGGAGATAAAGTCTGATAAGTTTACTTCCCTCATGGAGATAGCTAAATTCGAGAAAGGGAAAACTAATAAGAAAGATACATCTTATATTGGATAAACTGTTTTAAACGTATATTTTCAACTTCATATTAATTTAAATATCATATTATTTTTCAAGATTAGGGGTGGGTTACGATAGTCGATATAAAATTACAAAGAATTTCTGATGTTAAGGTGCTGAGCTATGCTCATGAAGGTGATGCAGGCATGGATTTATACTCTGCCATTGATTATGTTCTTAAGCCGGGAGAAAGAAAGCTTGTTCCTGCAGGAATTAAGATTGCTGTGCCTAAAGGGTATGAAGCCCAGGTAAGGCCTAAGTCTGGTTTGGCTTTAAAATATGGAATATCTGTTGTAAATACTCCCGGTACTATTGATGCAGGCTATAGGGGAGAAGTTGGAGTTATATTAATAAACCTGGGGCAGGAAGACTTTGTGATAAATAAGAACAGTAAGATTGCGCAGCTTATTATAAACAGGATTGAAGAAGCGAAGATAGTTGAAGTAGAGTCTCTTGATGAAACCAGCAGAGGTGAAGGGGGATTTGGAAGTACCGGCCATAAGTGATCATAAACATTTATAAATTAGTCAGTCAAATAAGAAAAAGGAGTTGGTAAATTTGAGTGTGAGTTATAATACAGTTATAAAGAATAAAAGATTAGGGGAATTTATTGACGATAAGGGGGTGGAAGAAAGTGAAAAAGATGAGGATGAAATACGTTAGTTATGATAATATATCTTATATGTATGATATGTTTGATGATGCAGCATTGCCTTTTTCAGGTGAAGTTATATTGGGTTCTGATTTGAAAATTGCAGGTTAATTATTTTTTTTATTTTAAAGTGGTAATATTTAATAAAATTTAAATATAATGCATTATTCTTGGATTTTATGGATAAGAAATCGGTTATAGATCCGGGTTCAATACTTTTGATTGTTATTATAGTCCTATTTTTCGGCTGGTTAATAAACAATAGTTGGAAAGAATGCAGGGTGGATTCTGATTGTGGTGGTGGACAATACTGCGGCTCAGATTTTGATTGCCATGATTTTAAGGTTGTTGTAAAAGAAATCAAGGTTGTTGAATCTAATGTTAACACTGCTGCATGGATTTTGGGTTTGTTGATAGTTATTTCGGCGCTTATCATGAAATGGGATAGTATATTTGCCGGGAAAAAAAAGAAGAAAGAACAGAAGGATGAAAATAATGAAGGGTATGTTGATTTGAGCAGGATCTACAAGGCTGAAGATGAATGCCTTTACGAGAAAGATTATAGCAAGGAATGATTTCTTAAATACATAAAATTAATAAACTCCTTTATTCTTGGTTTCTGTATGAAGAATCTTTTTATAGTATTTGACGGTATGGATGGCTGTGGAAAATCAACACAGCTTTCTATGTTGCATGATTATCTTTTTAAGATGGATAAAAGGATAAGGATCCTTTCAACAAGGGAGCCTACTTTTGGGAAATATGGTATGAAGATCAGAAAGATGTTAGCTACTCATGTAGACCCTTATTCAGATTCTGATATATTGCTGAACCTTTATATTAAAGATAGAGAGGAACATCTAGAGAACCTGGTTAAGCCTTTCCTTAGTAACCATGATGGAAATATATCAATTATATTATGTGACAGGTACTATTACTCTACTATTGCTTATCAGCATACTCAGGGGGTTGAGCTTAATAAAGTTATAAAACTAAATAAGAAGTTCATTAAGCCGGACCTGGCTATAATACTTGACCTTCATCCTGAGACAGCATTAAAGAGGATATCTAAGGAAAGGGCTGAAGAAAAGTTTGAAAAGCTTGCATTTATGAAAGAGCTTAGGAAGAATTTTCATGACCTGAAAGAGCTGCTCAGTGATAATATTGTTTATGTAGATACTTCAGGCAGTGAGGATGAGACCTTTGAAAAAGTGAAAAAGAAGGTAGGGAAGCTTTTAAAATCATTGGATTGATATTGGGATATATTAAGCGAAATGATCAAATCCTTTCCCGGGTTCTAGTTTTTTATTGTCTTTTAGGAGACATATCCCATTCTTTTTTTCAAGTATCCTGCCAACAACATTGAAATCAGAGAATTCCTTTTTTAGTTTCTCTATGTTTTCTTTTGGGATTGTGAAAACCAGTTCAAAATCCTCGCCGCCATATAAGGCAAAGTCATATGGATCCAGGTTTAGTGAGTCTGATGATTCTATTGTTGTTTTTGATAAAGGGATTCTTTCAGAATAAATTTCTGCTCCCATACTGCTTTCATCGCAGATATGCTTCACTTCACTGCTCAATCCGTCACTAACATCTATCATTGCGTTTGCATATTTTGCGATGATTTTTCCTTCTTTTTCTGTTCTTGATTTTGGTTCCAGGTATTTTGTTAAATTGCCTTTTTTGTTTTTTAATAATAATTTCAGGCCAGCAGTGCTTCCTCCTAGATTTCCTGTCACACAGATCAGATCATTGACTTTTGCCATTGATCTTAATCTTAGTAATTGTTTATCTACTTCTCCAAGTAATGTGAGGTTTAATGTATATTCTGTGCCATGGGTTGTGTCGCCACCAAGAATCAGGATGTTATGCTTTTTTGCTGATTCATATATTCCCCTGTATAATTCTTCCATAAATTCTACTGTTGTATCTTTTTTTATTGATAGTGAGATGAATGCATATTTGGGTGAGCCACCCATAGAGATGATATCAGATACATTGATTTCCATAAGCTTCATCCCTATCTGAAATGGGGTATGCCATTTAATAGAGAAATGGTCATCTTCAACCATCATATCTGTTGTGATGAGAAGGTATTTTTCTTTTGTGTATCTTAAAACAGCGCAGTCATCTCCTATGCCTTTAATTATATCAGGATCTCTTACTTCTTTATCTGTTAATCTTTTTATTAATTCAAATTCTCCGCCTATTTCTGAGATTTTCATTTTTAATAATCTTTCCTGCATTCTTTATTTATCTTAGCTGAGCAGAAGTCTCCGCACATTGTGCATACCCCTGAATCATCTTTAAGATGATCTTGTCTCATTGACTTTGCTTTTTCCGGATTTAAAGCAAGCTTATACATCGTTTTCCAGTCGAGATTGCTTCTTGCTTTTGACATCTCATCATCCCTGTTTCTTGCTCCTTTTATTCCTCTTGCAATATCTGCGGCATGAGCTGCAATCTTTGATGCTATAACTCCCTCTATTACATGATTTGTATCCGGCAATCCTAGATGTTCTGTAGGAGTTAAATAACAAAGATAATCGGCGCCATATGTAGCAGCAATTGCCCCGCCAATTGCCCCAGTCAAATGATCATATCCGGGAGAGATGTCTGTAACTAAAGGGCCAAGCACGTAAAAAGGGGCGCCGCCGCAGTATTCTTTCTGTAGTTCTATGTTTTTTTTAATTTGGTCTAATGGGACGTGGCCAGGACCTTCAATTATTATCTGTACTCCTTTTTCCTTTGCTTTTTTTGCAAGTTCACCAAGTGTCTTAAGTTCAGTAATCTGTGCTTCATCTGTTGCATCAGCAAGACAGCCTGGCCTTAGGCCATCTCCTAATGATAGGACAACATCATACTTTTTTGCTAGTTCCAGGATTTCATCATAACGGGTATAAAGGGGATTTTCTTTTTTATGATAAATCATCCATTTGACTAAGAAAGAGCCCCCTCTTGAGACAACGCCCATTATTCTTGATTTTAATAAGGGTATGCATTTTTGTGTTAATCCACAATGCACAGTAATAAAATCAACCCCATCTTCAATATGGTTTTTAATCGATTCAAGGAAGTCTTCTTCAGTTATTTCAGCTATATCCGACTTTTTTGTTATTGCCTGATAGATTGGAACAGTTCCTATCGGAACATCTGACTCAGATAGTATCTTCTTTCTAACTAAATCAATATCTCCTCCAGTTGATAGGTCCATAACAGTATCTGCACCATACTTTATAGATGCTTTTAGTTTTTCTAACTCTTTTTCAATATCTGAATTTAGGTTGGATGTCCCTATATTTGAATTGATCTTAATCTTAAGGTCTTTTCCAATTCCTAATGGCCTGCATTCATGTTTGGAACTTTTTACAATAACAGTATGGCCCATAGCAATATCTTTAATCAATTTTTTAGGGTCTATACTTTCTTCTTTTGCAACTATTTTCATCTCTTTTGTTATTACTCCTTTTTTTGCATTTTCTAGTTGTGTCATTTGAATAGCTCCTGAAATTTTTCTATTTCTTCTTTTACATTATCTTTAGTTATTACTGCTGAAATCGCACAGAGGGAATCTGCGCCAGCTTTAACTGCCTGTTCTGCGTTTTTAAGATTAATGCCGCCTATTGCTACTAAGGGAATCTTACATATTTTTTTTACTTCTTTAATTAATATGGTTCCTGCAGGCCTGCCTGCATCAGATTTTGTTGATGTGGCAAATATTGGGCTTACTCCAATGTAATTAGCGCCTATTTTTTCTGCTGCTATTGCTTCCTCAGGATTGTGAACTGTAACGCCGATAATTTTATCTTTTCCTAAGAGCTTTCTTGCTGCTTCGTATGGCATATCATCCTGGCCCAGATGCACTCCATCTGCATTTATAGCCAGAGCAATGTCTACATGGTCATTGATGATGAATAATGCATTTTTGCATATCTCTTTTAGCTGCTTTGCTTCTTCATACATCTCTTTTGTGCTGTTGGATTTGTTTCTGTATTGGATTATTGATGTATCGGCTTCTATCGCCTTCTTCACATCACTTATATTTCCTGCTTTGCTTAAAGCATTGTCTGTTATGAAATAATAGCCTTTTATCATTCTACCTTCTGCATTTTTTCGATTTGTTCTTTGTTTAAATTGTAAATATTGTCGAATAACTTTTCTTTGAATGTTCCCGGGCCATTTGTTTCTTCTGCAGCGAGTTCTGCAGCGATTTCATAACAACAGAGGCCTGCTGCAGCAGCATTAACTAAGTTATTTTCTACAGCTGCAAACGTGCCTATTACTGATGTTGTCATACAGCCTGTGCCTACAACATGCGACATTAGCTCGTGGCCGTTTTTTACGATTAGATGCCTGTCTTTATCTGCAATAATATCCTCTTTTCCTGTTATTACGACAGTGCAATCTCTCTCTTTTGCTAGTGATGCAGCTATTTCTATCAGGTCTTTTTCAACTTCTGATGCATCTACTCCTTTTGTCTGTACATTCTCTCCTGCTATCCTTGCTACTTCTGAAGCATTTCCTTTTATTATGTTGATTTTTACATTGTCTAATAGCTCAAAACATTTTTCATCTCTAAGTTTTGTTGCACCTGCACCGCATACATCCAGGATAATGGGAATATTCTTTTCATTTGCAGATTTTGCTGCTATTTTCATTGAATCGATGAATTCAGGAGTTAATGTGCCTATATTAAGTACAAGAGAAGATGCTAGTTTTGCCATATCACCAGATTCTTCTTTAGCATGCGCCATTACTGGTGAAGCTCCCAAAACTTTTACTATATTTGCACAATCATATATCGTTACCCAGTTTGTCAGATGATGTACTAAGGGTTTTTGTGCTCTTACTTTTTCTAAAATGCCGTATATTTCCATTTTTTCAGACCTCTTCTATTAATTTAATTACTTTTTTTGCTGCTTCTATGGCATCTTTTCCTATTATGTAAGCGCAGGGTTCAATACCAAAGCCGCCTTTATGGAGGAGAATGTCGATATGCTTCTTTTTTTCTTTTAGCTTGTAATTTTTTGTGAAATAGCTATATCTAAAGCTGCTTTTTAGCAGTTTGTTGTCTAGTTTGATGTTCATGATCGCATTTATACTGCTGTTTTCTGATTTTAGATATGTTAATAATGAGGAAAGATGCTTGCTTTTTCCGAATTTAATTCCTGTTGTTGATGAGATTTTGTTATCCATTATTATAAATCCATTTGAGAATGATGCAATCTCATCTCTGCTTTTAGGATTGTCTGTTGACATTGCTATGTTCATCTTAATCTGAGGTAGAAGGTTAGTGATGTCTTTTCCTTTTAATAATAGGAATGCATCTGTTAGGTTGTCTATAATTTTTTGTTTTTCGTTGCTTATTAATTCGTTTTTATCAGCTAAGAAATAATTGCCATGTTTTTCTGAGAAGGTTATACATGTGGAGAATTCAACTGGATGCTTGTTATTTATTTTTTCTATTATTTTTTCTGCGTGGCCTTTAATGTTCTTTGGGATTTTTATATTTGATGAGATGTAGTTGCTGACCCTTGGCTGAGTCAGCTTTAGAATTTTTGATATTTTTGATTGTTCATAGTTATTTTTGTAGAGAATTTTAGCTATTGCACGCTTTAATAATAGATATTCTCCATTACTTAAGATGATAATTTCCTCCCCCATATAAATCGTTTATGGAAGAGTATAAGCTGTTTATAAGTTTAATTGTTTTTAATAATTTTTAAGTTTCGAACAGGTTTAAGAAAAGATTGAGTTATTTTTTCTTTTGAAGAGTAGGATAATTACTTAAGAAGTACGTTATTAATGGTCTTTGCATTGATTATCGCTGTAATAACAAAGGGTGCCACAAAAAATAGGACAAAATAGAATATTATCAGGGCAATAAGCAATATGAGCAAAAATTTCTTGTTCATGAATATTTTCTTGTTCATCTTACCCCTAAAAATAAAATGATTTGATACCTATATAAATATTTCGAAAAGAAGTGTGTATTAAGCTTTAGACGATAG
>JAGLMD010000126.1 GCA_023140175.1 Nanobdellota archaeon
TAACTAAATTGTCATACTACTAGGAATCAGACCAATAAAACACTGGCTAGAAGAAAGAGTAAAAGCACACATATTCATATGCTACATATCATACCTACTAATATCATTACTAGAAACAAGACTACTAAACAAAAACATTTCATCAACAAACGCACTAGACAAATTAAAAACAGCATACAAAATACACTTAAAAAACAAAAAACTAAAAGAAGAATTCACAAAAATAGTAACACTATCAAACGAACAAAGAACAATAATAAAAGCAATAGATAAGAAAATCCTAAAATGTTGTGTATAAAACAAGAGGCAAAGTCAGGATATAAAGTATAAAATCAGCTAATCTCCATAATCTTCTTCTTAATCCTGTCAATATCAATCTCTTCAAGATTGTTAAGGTGATCTAATATATAGGCTATCCCTTTAAAGAACATTTCTTCAGCGACTTCTTCTTTTTCCAGTCTACCCATTGCCTGTCTTTCTATCCCCCATATCTCCCTGAAATTATATTTCGTAATCTTATCAGCTATAGCAAAAATTTTATCCTGAACATCCATTTTAAGATATTAATGTATAACTCAAATAAAAATCATTCGGTTACTGTTAAGATAATCCTCTCTTTTTGCTGGTTCTGGTATAATAGAACCAGCAAAAAGCAAGAATGATTTTGACAGTAACCGGAACATTTTTAGAGGGGTTAAGTTTAATCACCTTGTTGTTTATTCTCAACAAATAAATAACAAGCCCACTTACCCACTAATTTTCCAAATATTTTATATATAAGTATAATGAATAATATATAAGAGGAAGATAATGATAAAGAAAATACTATTAGCACTAGTAATTCTTAGTCTTTTGCCTATTGTTTATGCTGATTCTATTGAGGGTGATAAATCTGCTATAAAAGAAGTTACACTAATTGTGCCTGAAAAAATTATAGCGATTGATTTAGAATATAACAAAGACAGTCCCTACGATGAAGATAATGATGGTGAAGAAAGTGTAAATGGTGTTGTTGATTTAACTGTTGAAAACACTGAATTTAACTGGGATGTTGATGAGTCAAAGTTATGCACAAGATGGGAAACTTATTCTGAAAATGAAGGTAAAGCAACTACATTATGCTATGGGAGTGAGGAATGCTGCAGCTTTATTGAATTTGCGCCTTTGAGAAGCAATTGGAATGAGACTCATTATGCTGTTTTCAATAAATATGGTGCCGGATTAAACAACATTGTGAGTGCTCGAGTTATTTATTATGATGTTGATTTAAGCAGTGCAAAGGCTGAAATACTGAATTCAGAATGGAGCAATTTACCAGTAAAGTTTTATTATGGGGCTATAAGTAATGCTGATTCTATTGAGGACAAGATAAATTCTATTGTAAAATATGGTGAACAGTATGAAATGGGTCAGATAAGCTATTTGCAGATGATTGTGCATTCTAATGTTCTCAGGCAGGATATAAACAAGATGCTAAGCGAAAAGATAGAGATCCATTATGATGGTCATATTGAATATGGAGCCTCGGAAGAGGAGATGAGAAGAATCTTCGGAGCCCCTGCAGATATCACTCCCTGGGTCTGGGTTGTTCATGAAGAAAAAGAGATAAGAATTGATGAGCGAAAGCCAAGATGGGAAAAGACTGTTTTTGATGGAAAGAAGCTGAGGATAACCTTTAATGCCTGGCCTAATGTGTTAAGGGAAGAGGATGGAAGCCTAACAAATTTCTATTGGGTTGATTTTGATACAAGATTCAAGAGAAAGTTTGATTTCAATATAAACAGTATGATTGATGATATTAAAAATCTGGCAGAGTCTTTCCTTGAAACCAATGAAGGAGATCAAGAGCTGGCTGAGAGAATGGTTGAGTATAGGAATATATTACATTACTATCTTCAGGAGAATAGGGAAAACTGCCTAAAAGTAATAAAAGAGTTCTTTGAGGACGATGAAAAAGTCTCTGATATTGATGAGACAAGATGGGAAATCTATCTTTATGAAGGGGATAATCTGGAGCTAAGAGCAGAAGTAAACAGCTGCAATGGCTGTGAATGGCCCGGGGTGGATATATGGTTTGATGTAAGAATGCGTGATGTAAGATCCAAGGAAGCGGAAATTAAATTTAAAAAGTTTAACAAAGAAAAATATCGGGATATGACAATTGATGAGTTAAACAGCTTAATAGAAAAAAAGGTAGCTGAATTAGCGAGAAAAGCAGAGCAAGCCGATAGATCAAGATCAGGAAACATTATGAGAGATAAGATTGAGATAAGATCTGAGGTTCGTATAATTAACTGGGTTCTTGATGAAAAATATTATGATCAAAAAAATGAATCAGAAAGACAGGAAAATTACAAGAAAAGGATACAGGTTTTGGAAAGCATTTTCTCTAAGTATGGAGATATTTATATGTATCCACTTAATGAAGTAAGATTTCAGAGAAGGCTTCTGGAAAACATTGAAGAACGGCAAGATAGTTTTTGCAGAGAGCTTAAACATGATGAATGCAGCAAAGATGATGTCTGCTGGGAAGGTGAATGCATTAATGCTACTGGCGGTGATGAAACCTGTGATAATAAGATAGATGATGATGGTGATCATGCAATAGATTGTGATGATCCTGATTGTTCCCTGGAGTGCGGAAGGGCATGTGATTATATCTGCAGAGGAGAATGTGATGAATGTCATGGAGAGCAATGTAGAGATGTTTGTGAAGATGAATGCTGGCCTTGTTATGAGGAAAATAGGGATAACTGGGATATGGATTATAATCCCTGTGAAAGCACATGCCAAGAATGTGACGAGTGTATATATAGCCAATGCCAGTCTCAGCCAGTTTGTGATGAATGCAATGCCTGCCATGAGGAAACCTACAAATGTTTTGGTATCTGCAATTCTTGTGACAAATGCGAAGAACAAGGCGGATGTGAAGAAGAATGCAGAGAATGCGATAAATGCAAAGCTACTGATGATCAAAGAGAGTGTTTAGATTTTTGTGACGCATTAGGTGATGAAAAGATAGATGAGTTTGTAAGAGACTGCAAGGATCTATGCAGACAGGATGTTGTCTTTATATGCCCAACTGGAAAGCAGTACACTCCCTGCGAAAATGTTGATTATGAATGTAATGGCACTCTTGTCAAGAGTGTACCATGCATTATCTATGAATGTGAAGATGGCATAAAACAGACAGCTCCCTGCGGCCAGGAGATAATGTGCGGTGTAAACCAGTATGCTGATGTTGATAAATGTGTATGTAATGAAGGTTACTATGATTGCGATGATAATGCTACAGATTGTGAGGCCACAGAGGAATGTCAACAACTCTTTGAAAAAAACTGCAACGACAGAATTGATAATGATAATGATGGCTTAACTGACTGTGAAGACCTACTGGATTGCAGGACTGGTTCATTCTGCGGCCAGGATCCAGCTGATGAGCCAATGTATTGTTATGAAGGGGATTGCGCTTCCACCACTTGCGGTAATGGAATCTGTGATGCCAATGAGACCCTATACAGTTGCCCTCCTGATTGTAGACTAACAAAGCCTGTATGCGGGGATGATATCTGTTCTGGTAATGAGACTGAAGAAAGCTGTCCTGAGGACTGCTCGATATGTCCTCCAGGACAAGTGCTTAATAAAAAAGGGATTTGTGTGGTTGAGGTTGTGTGCCCAATAGGCCATATTAATGTGAATGGAACATGTGTTCCTCCACATAAAAAATGCGTCAAGGAAGGAAAAAATCCTGGAAAAGATAAACAATGCTGTGAAGGCTTAAAAGCTATACGTACACAAGTAGGAGATGGTAGAATATGCAGTTTAACAGCTGGTTATGTTTGCAGTCCTTGCGGCAATGGAGAATGTGAAGAACGAGAAAACACATGTAATTGCCCAGAGGATTGCCCATGCGAGGAGGGTAAAACCTACACCCATATCTGCCGTGACGGAACAGAAGTTCCTATGTGTGAATGCTCAAACGGTAAATGGGATTGTGTGACAGCTCCAGAAAATCAATGCCCTGCACAGGTTTGCGGCAATGGAATCTGTGAGGGTGATGAGCTAGAGACATGCCAAGAGGATTGTCAATGTGGATGCCCTGATACACCTGAGACTGTCTGCGGCAGAAACAACAAGACATATACAAATTCCTGTCAAGCATTATGTGCTGGTACTCATGTAAGATGCTCTGGCGCATGTCCATGCCCTGTTTGTGGTGATGGAATTTGTGAATCAAATGAGAACTTATATTGCCCGGAAGATTGTCCAATACCTATATGTAATAAAGGTTTTGTATTAAATGAAGAAGGTGAATGTGTTCCATTAAACATTACATGTGAAGACTGGCAGGAAATTAGTGAAGAAGGATTATGTGTTGATATCTGCGGGAATGGAAGGATTGATGAAAAAGAGGACTGCGAAAGTTGCCCAAATGATGTTATTTGTAGGCTTGGTTATGTTTGCGAGAATAAAGAGTGTGTACCTGAAGAGATAACATGCCCAGAAGGCCAGGTGCTTAATGAAAAAGGGAAGTGTGTTAAGGAATGCCTTAAGGAAGGAGAATATACTATGGATGTTAAAGATTGCTGCCCTGACCTAAGAGCTATAAGGATCCATGTTGGGGATGGCAGAATCTGCAGCCTAACAGCAGGTTATGTTTGTACAGCCTTCTGTGGTGATGGAAAGTGTGGAGATCTTGAAAATCCCTGTAATTGCAGGAAAGATTGTCCGGTACCTGAAGAAGTAAATGTTTCCTGTACAACAAATGCTGACTGTGGAGCTGATACATGTCATCAAGGGAAAAATGTTTGTAGTGAACATATGTTTGTTTGTGAAAATGATGGGAGTTGTTCTTCAGTTTCAACAGAATATGAAGATCATTCCTGCGCAAGGTATTATTCCCCAGAATTGCCTTATCCTGAATCTATAAAGTGTCTGGATACCTGTGGAGATGGTGTTTGTAAACGTCCAGAAAATAGAAATTGGTGTCCGGAAGACTGTAGAGAAGGAGAGCTTTGCGGTAATAGGGTTATAGATCCTGAAGAGAACTGCGCAAACTGTCCAAAGGATGCTGCCTGCGAAAAAGGCTTTTCTTGCGAGAATAAAGAATGTGTTCCCAGATTAGGAGTATGTCCTGAAGGAATGGAGCCTAATGAGGCTGACCAATGCGTTGATATCTGCGGGAATGGAAAGATTGATGAAGGAGAGGATTGTGATAGTTGCCCGAATGATGTTAGCTGTAGTGATAATTTTATCTGCGAGAATAAAGAATGTGTTCCTGAGGAGATCACATGCCCAGATGGTTATGTTCTTAGTGAAGAAGGAACATGTGAACTGATAATTGAATGCAAAAAAAACCAGCAATTAACTGATCAGGGATGTATCCCCATTGAAGATGACTGCATGCAAGATGATGATTGTATTGGAAAAGAGGAATGCAGGGCTGGTGTTTGTGTTGCGCCTCCAAAGCCAAAATGTGAGACTGATGAAGAATGCCCCAAAAATAAAATATGCAGCGATGGCATTTGTGTGAAAAACATTGAAACTCCTGGGCCTCCTGAGCCAGAACTAACAGGAGAAGAATGTATTCTAGTATCTGACTGTTCTGGAGAAAATGATATATGCTCGAATGGAGAATGTAAAGAGATACCTGAAGAATTTATTGAAGAAGAAGAAGAGAAGAAGAAAGAAAAAAAGGCAGAGTCTAAGAAAGAAGAAGCCAAAGAAGAGAAAAAAGAAAAAGGAAAAAAAGGAAGAGAAGAGCCAGAACCGGTTCAGGAAGAGCCTCCTGCTGAAGAATCTATGGAGAAAATTACAGGAGATTCTGTTTTAAATACTATAACAGGGTTTGTAACAAGTATATTAGGTCTTGCTGTAGAAGATGGATGTAAAGAGGATTCTGACTGCGGGCCTACCCAAAACTGTGATCCTTTTATGGGAGAATGCCATTGTAAAGAATATTATTTTGATTGTAACAGCAGAGATGGACAAGGAAATGATGAAGATGGTTGTGAATCACAGGATCCAACATGTGGTGGAGAAAGAGAAATCTGCGAAGAATGCAATGAAAACCAATATTGTGATGAGAAAAGAGGGCATTGCGAATGCGATGAAGGATTTTGGGAGTGTGATGGTTATTGGAAGAATGGCTGCGAGTCTGAAGAAAGATGCGAGATTTGTGAAGATGATTCAGATTGTATGCAGGATGTCTGCGCTCCATGGGACATGAAACATGTTATTAACATTGGATGTGTTCAAGGCTCAACATGGAAGGAAGAGACAGGCGTGGTAATCTTTTATGGCAATTGTAATTTCCATCCCACAGGCATAATACATCCTGATCTTGGCTTTGATGCGTGGGGAGAATCATTCGAGCAGGTTCAATGGTATAAAGAAGTTATGGAACAGTTTGAGAGGCACTGGTGCGACTTTGAGCTTGGAAACCTAATAAAGCGAAGAATAGAGCTGCAAGAGAGTTATAATCATGAATTCCTGTCATGGTTCTTTGAGGAATATGTAAATAGTGAGCCAGGTGAATGGGACAAAAACATTGGCGGGATATATGATGCTTACTGGATGTTTGTTGATAATTCAAAGGAGACAAACAAACAGCTAAGATGTTTAAATCTAAACAAATTTCCTTCAGAGTATGAACTGGTTAATGAGATAGAGTATGAATCTGAATTTGGGCATTTGAAGTTCTGGGAAGAAAAGGCTATAGTGGATGGTGTAGAAATATTTTCTCCTTATATGCAGATATGGATATTCCCTCCAAAAGAGTTTATTAAAGAAAATTTTAGGACATCAATGGAAAAGGGTGTGATGCCGGGGCCCCCTGGAGAAGAAAAGCCTGGACCAAGTCCAGTAGAGATTAAAGAGGCAAAACAGGATAAAAAGTTTATGAAAGAAATAACTGATATAAGTGATGAGTTTGAGGGAAGCGCTGATTTCCTGATAACAGTTAATGATGACGATGAAATTTTATACAAAGCAATGCTGACAATCAACCCTGAAATTATATTTAATTTTGAGATAAAAAATATTGATAGAGAGCCTGATGTAACAATCAGCGTTGACTTTGAGTTCCTTTATGAGATAATTGAAATGATAGAAAAAGAGATGGAACTGGAAAGGCCCCCATGGGATGAAAGGCCAGGGATAAGGGAAAAAATAAAAGGGGCTATAGACCAAGGAAAGATTCTTGCAAAGATAACTGGAGCAATTACAACAGGTAAAATAAAAGTAAGTCCAGTATCACAGATTGGAAAAGTGACCAAGGTGCTGGGATTCATGTTTGATCAAGGTCCTAAAGATAAAGGGCCAAGAGATGATGAAGGCAGAGATAAAGAGAAGGATTAAAGATATTCAAATGCTTCAGTTCTTCATGGACTATTTCTCCATCAGTACCATAAGAAACTTCTTTATTGAGCATTTTATCAGGGAGGTAATATGCGGCCTTCCTCACTCTTTCACTAACATTGTTAAGTGGAATTTCCGCCAATTCATATATTTCTTAGTACTGCTGGGTACTATTGCAGCAATGTATCATTTCACTCCCGTCAACATAGTGATTAAGCTTATCGTTATTGTTCCAATATCTGTAATAGTGCTAATATTAATCCATATAAAATTAGATGAAAAATTTACTTCAAGACAAAAAAGGATTAGAGAAGTACAACAAAAGATTTCATAAGGGAGAAATAGTTCAAGGCCATATTTTTCATAACTTGGGTTATAGGGAATTAAGATGAGATCAAAGAAATCCTATGAAAGTGAGGTTAATTTGTTCTCAACTGCCTATAATTTGAAGAAGATACATAACAATTCAGGGGTAGTTTAGGAAATATTATTAAAAAATTGTTTTGGGCTTGATTATTTTTATTTTTTAGAATTGTAAGACAGCCTGCAAAGGGAGCTTTGCGGAGTGTGGTGAGGGATGTAACGGAGCAAGTAATTTTTGGTGGCACTCTATTTTTTCGTAGCAGAAAAAAATAATTCATTATAAAAAAAGAATTTCTTAAATCTTTTATAGAAAGTAATTGAGAAGTCTTTACTAAATAATTTTTTATATTCTTTTTCATATCTAATAAATTTTCCATCATCAAAAGTTTTCATAAGCCAATTATTGAATCTATGATTTTCAGAAAAAACTGGTTCAATCATAATGATTTTTCCATGAGCTTTTAGGACTCTCTTAAATTCTTTTATGTATCCCTGAAAAATATAATCCGGAATATGATGGATTGCTGCAAAAACACAAATATAATCAAAATAATTATTATTTGCTGGCAAAATATTATTTTCTATCACTTTAAATTTATATTCTGGTGATAATTTGCTTGCAAAATCTATTCTTTTTTTGTCAATATCAACGCCAAGGTAATTCTCGGCTTTAAAAATAAAGGAATTTGAGCCGGTTCCACATCCAAAATCTAAAACTTTTGAATCATTGAAGTTAAATTCTTTTCGAATTATTTTTTTAATGTACCTCTCTATTGCAAATTTTGGACGAACTATCTTTTGATATAGATATGGATTGAGATGCATAATTTAAAGTTAATTATGTTGATTAATAAATCTTGTGCCATCAAAAATTATTGAATATCATATCCATTTTCAATGCGCTCTTTTTAATTTATAGATGTAAATTTATAAAAAATAAAAAATTAAAAGAAGA
>JAGLMD010000127.1 GCA_023140175.1 Nanobdellota archaeon
CACCATATTACAAAAGCAATGAAGCAAGCTGGCAACTATGTTATTGGAATCATTGGTGCGAGAGAGAAAGAGATGTTAATCCTGGAAGAAGAGATGAATTCTTTATGTGATGAGATGGTTATCACAACCGATGATGGAAGTTATGGTCATCAGGGATTTGTAACTCAACCATTGGAAAAATATCTTGATGAGAGACATGATATCAAGGAAGTTTATGCAATTGGTCCCATCATTATGATGAAAAATGTATGTAATTTAACCAAGAAATATAAAATCAAAACAATGGTAAGTTTAAATCCTATCATGGTGGATGGAACCGGAATGTGTGGTTGTTGTCGAGTTACAATCGCAGGAAGTACCAAATTTTGTTGTGTTGATGGTCCTGATTTCGAAGCAACAGAAATTGATTTTGATGAGCTTGAAAAAAGAAATGCCATGTACTTGAAAGAAGAAAAAGATGCATTACTTTTTTCAATAAAATGAGGTTGTAATTATGTTGGATTATGATGTAAAATATTTACGATACAAGACTTTTTTGAATACTTATTGTCCACATTGCAATAATAGTTTTAATATTAAAAAAGATAATAAGGAATTATTGTTTTTCAAAGCTAAATTCAAGAAACAGGAAATCGATATTTTGATGAGTCCATATCTCGATGTTTTTGAAGTAGAAACATCTGTACCTCTCAAAGAAGGAGATGAATTATCTGATCTGATTTGTCCTCATTGTCAGAAAAGCCTGGTAACAGAGGAGAGAAAATGTGACGAATGTAATACTGCTGTCGCAAAATTAATTATAACTGCATATTCTAAACTGCTACCGTTTTATATTTGTCTACAACATGGATGTGAATGGCATGGGCTGTCAAAAGCTGATGAGCAAAGAATAAAACTTAAAATTCCACGTCAGGAAATGCCGGAACAAGACCAGAAATTGAGAATACATAATTTTGTGGAAGTTCCATATGGATTAACAACAGAATTAGCACTTCTTGAGGCAGGAAGATGCTTGCAATGTAAAAATCCGAAATGTGTTGATGGATGCCCTGTTAACATCGATATTCCTGAATTTATCAAACTCCTTTGCGAAGAGAAATTCAATGAAGCTGCAAAGAAGATTAAAGAAAGAAATATTTTACCTGCTGTTTGCGGAAGAGTTTGTCCTCAAGAAGATCAATGTGAAAAACTATGTATTCTTGGAATTCGTGATAAACCTGTTGCGATCGGAAATTTAGAAAGATATATCGCAGATTTTGAACGCAAGATGGACTTGGTAAAAATTCCGATTATAAAATCAAAAATAAATAAGAGGATTGCTGTAATCGGTTCTGGACCTGGGGGAATTACAGTTGCTGCCGATCTAACTTTACTCGGTTATTCGGTTACAATATTTGAAGCTTTACATCAATCCGGAGGAGTTCTAGTCTACGGAATTCCCGAATTCAGACTACCAAAATCAATAGTTAATTTCGAACTCGATTATTTGAAAAGACTCGGCTGTAAGATCGAATTGAATCAAGTGATCGGAAATATTCACACGATCGATGAACTTTTGGAGAATTTCGAAGCAGTTTATATTGGTGTGGGAGCTGGATTACCAAGGTTTATGAAAATACCCGGTGAGAATTTATGTAACGTTTTTTCTGCTAATGAATACTTGACCAGGATCAATCTAATGAAAGCATATAAATTCCCTGAATATGATACACCTCTACCAAAAGGTGACAAAGTTGCAGTTATCGGTGGTGGGAATGTTGCCATGGATTGTGCCAGAAATGCTCTCAGGACTGGAGCAAAAGAAGTCACTATTATATATCGTCGATCTCGAATCGAAATGCCAGCCAGAAA
>JAGLMD010000128.1 GCA_023140175.1 Nanobdellota archaeon
GCTGACGCTCAGATAAAACCCTATCTTATTATCAATCTCACCAGTTTAACAATCATGCCAAAATCATCCTTATTTGTCCGATATTTAGCAAACCCAACTAAACTGCATAGATTAAGGCATTTTTGTGCCTGGTCATATTTTATCTTTGCTCTCTTAAGAACTTTTATAATGTCAGAATTAGTTATCTCTGCATTCAACCCAAGCTTATAACTATAATAGAATCTCATAGCAGAAGCAGCTTTTCCATACGCATCCTTCTCTCTCCCACTATCAAATAAGCCCTCAGCCTCAGCAAGAATATTTCCTGCCTCCTTCTTATAATCAATCATCTTTTGAACTTTCTTCTCTTCAATAAATTCTTCCTTCCTGAAATATTTATTATAAATAAAATAACCAAGAACAAATGCTAAAACTAAAATAACCACCCACCAATAATTTCCCATGGGCCTTTCTAATTTAACCTCTTTCACATTTTCACCCTCAACTTTAGCCTTTATCACAGCAGTCTCATTCTTCTCATTTAGATAAAGAACATCAACATAAGTAGCATTGCCTTCTTCACGAATATCAGGCCCCTGCCTGACAAAGCTTTCATTTGTTAATTCTTCATCAAAAGCATGAAACCTTTCATCATTCTCAATCTTATCCATAATCCGATTGATATCCTCAGATGTCTCCCTTTCAATCTCTTTAATCTCGTTATTCTCCATCCTGCCTTTGAGGGAAGCACTTTCTCCATTTTTCCCATAATTGACTTCAAACTCACCGCTACTCTCATTCAAAGCATTGATATTCCCTGTTTTAGGCTCATAACCTTCTTCAATAAGCTTGTTATGCTCTCTCTGGAAATCCGGATTATTAGCCAGATTTTCCCTGAAAGCCTCATCTATCCTGTTCTGCTCCTGCATCTCTCTCTGAATCTGCTGCTTCAAAGCATTACTATCCTGGGCCAATTGATTATTCTGCAGCTTACTTTGAGTACTTGGCTCTTGCTGCTGCTCTTTATTGAACATCTTATCAAGCTGCTCCTGCATCTGCTCTGCCAGACTCTGTTGATTTACTTTCTCAGACTTACTCTCCTGCTTATCCTGCTTATCCTGCTTCTGCGATTCATCCTGAACAAAATTAATAAGAATTTCATCTAAATCAACAATCTTATCCCCTTTTTCATTAAAACCAAAACTCAGGCTTACACGCAAAGTCAAAGGGCTGTCTGATGTGCCAAAGCCGATATCCATAGTATCTTTCCCTTCTTTGACAGAAAAAGGCTGTGAATTAGTATTTGTGCTGGAATAGTGAAAGCCTTGCTGATTGACTTCCTGGGTTATTGTATATGAAAGCATTCCATCTATCTGTTTATTATATCTATTATCAATCTCCAGAGGAAGAACTGCCTGCTGGCCAACCAGGAAGTAATACTCACTTTGATTAAGGGAAAAAGTGATATCTTTAGCAAAAACAGCAGGAACCAACAACAACAACCCCATAAATAAGAATAGCTTCCTCATTGTATGATCCTATATCTCCCATATCGTATATACAGCTGAACCAGCAATACAGCAATAGCAGCAGCAAAAAACCAGTCCTTTATGCTTGTAGGCTCTTGCTCTCTCTTTATATCCTCGCTTATATTTCTGTATATCTCATCAAGGGTGCTGTCATCGACTGACTTGAAATATTTTCCATCTGTCTCTGTTGCAATTGCTCTTAGAGTTTCCTCATCTAATTCAGCATATTGCGGGTTTCCAAACCAATCATAACCCAGAACAACCTTTCCTTCTGAACCCATCCCAATCGCATATACCTGTATCTTATTCAGCCTGGCAAATTGCACAGACTCAGCAGGAGAGATTACACCAGCATTACTCACACCATCACTAAGAAGAATCACAACTTTCTTCTTATTAGGTATAGATGATGCCATATCAATAGCAAGGCTCAGGCCGTCTCCGATAGCAGTCTTTCCATCTCTCTGCGCAATTGATTTTAATTTACCTAAAGCCCTCTCCTTAAAAGGAGTCAGATAAGCAGCTGTTGTAGCTCCGCTCTCAAAAATAACTATTCCTATATTGTCTTTTGGATTTAAGCCCTTTATCAAAATCTCAGCAGATCTTTTTGCAGCCTCCAGCCTTGTGGGCTTGTAATCATCTGCCTTCATACTGCCAGAATCATCTATAGCCAGGACAACATTCACTCCTTCCTTTGTTTGCTTCAAAGGAATATGTGGATTAGCCATGCCAATAAGCATCAATGCAACTGCAAATAAGCTCAGATAGAAGAGTATTTCCGTTCTTAAGATTCTTTTATCACCCATAGCTTTCTTTATGACAGCAAGATTACTGAACTTTATTGCCTCTTTCTTCTTTTTCCTGTTTGCTTTGTTATAGAAATAATGCAGGATAGGCAAAATCAGCAAAAGCCAGAGCAAAATTGGATTCTGAAAGCTAAATGCCATACCTATCATCTTACCATCCTTCTTTCTCTCATTGCAAAAAACTTTTTCAAAGGTATTTCAAAAGGCTCATCACTCTTAAGTTGGATAAGATCAATCTTTAATCTCTTCATAGCATCACTCAATCTGCTGTTTCTCTCATCAATTAATCCGGAATAGCATTTCCTGAATTCCTCATCTGATGTGTCAACAAGCATCTGTTCCCCTGTTTCTTCATCTTCCAGCTCTATGCAGCCAACATCAGGAATTTCCCATTCCCGTATATCATTCATATTTATTGCAATAATATCATGCCTGTTCCTAAGAACCCTTGCTGTTTTCAAGAAACCCTCATCGGTAAAAAAATCTGAAATAATGAAAACAACGCTCCTCTTTTTTGCGACTTTTGACAAGAACCTCAAAGCATTGGCAAGATCAGTAGACTTATTTTGAGCATTGTAATTTATCATCTCCCTGATAAGCAAAAGCACATGCTTCCTGCCCTTTCTGGGCGGAATAAACCTTTCCACAGAATCAGTAAAAAGGCACAACCCGATTCTGTCATTATTCCTTAATGCAGCAAACATAAGAGAAGCAGACAATTCAATAGCAGACTCCTTCTTGCTCTTCATAGACCCGAATTCATTTGAGGCAGATATATCAAAAAGAATATACACTGTTAGATCTCTCTCCTCTATAAATTCCTTTATAAAAGGATGGTTCATCCTGGCTGTGACATTCCAGTCAATAGCCCTTATATCATCCCCTGGCACATATTCCCTGACCTCAGAAAATTCAATGCCCCTCCCCCTGAATACAGAATGATAAGCTCCCTGCAGCAGTCCATCAACTAAATGTTTTGTCTTAATTTCAATCTTTTTTACCTTCTTAATTATCTCTTTTGTCTGGGGCATTGTCTATGGCACTTTTATTTTGTCAAGAATCTTTTTGATAATATCTTCGCTCGTAAGTTCCTCTGCCTCTGCCTCATAACTAAGAATAATCCTATGCCTCAAAACATCATATGCAACATCCTTTATATCTTCCGGAAGAACATAGCCTCTTCCCTGCAATAGGGCATGCGCCTTTGCTGCAAGTATCAGCCATATCGATGCTCTCGGCGAAGCGCCATAATCAATATGGCCGTCAAACTCTAATCCATATTTCTGAGGGAACCTTGTTGCATCAACTATAGAAGCGACATATTCTTCTACTTTCTCATCGCAATATACCTCTTTGCAAAACTGTTGTACTTTGATTATCTCAGATGGTGTCAATATCCTGCTGATATTTATTTCAACTCCCTGAGTATTCCTCTTTATGATCAACTTCTCTTCCTCCTTCGACGGGTACCTGATAAGAATCTTGAACATAAACCTGTCAATCTGGGCCTCTGGCAGCTTATATGTTCCTTCTGTCTCTATAGGGTTCTGTGTTGCCAAAACAAGAAAAGGCCTCTGCAGAACAAAAGTATCTCCCTGGATAGTTACCTGCCTTTCCTGCATAGCCTCCAGCAAAGCTGACTGCACTTTAGGTGGTGCTCTGTTGATCTCATCTGCCAGGATGAAATTAGCAAAGATAGGGCCTTTCTTCGTGCTGAAGCTTCCGGTCTTATGGTCATAGATCTTAGTTCCCACAATATCAGCAGGCAGCAGGTCAGGAGTGAATTGTATCCTATGAAAAGAAGCGCTTGAAGTATCTGACAAAGTCTTGATCATAAGTGTTTTCGCCAGACCTGGAACCCCCTCCAATAGTACATGTCCATCTGCTATCAAAGAAATCATAAGTTTCTCAAGAATATCTTCCTGCCCTACAATAACCTTCTTTATTTCATCCAGGACAGTATTAAATTTCTTAGCATATTGCTCTGCCCTGACATTTAGTCTCTTTATCTCCTGGTTCATAACAGCCACCCCATAATTATAAAGTATACCTCAAAATTCTTAACAGAAAGGTATAGTTATTATTTATAAACCTTATCCTGCAAAAAAAGAAAAAACATAAATTTTATAACCTCATACACTTTATTTATCAATCAGGGGATAAAATGGCAATAGGAATAACTGAGATTTTAATTATACTCGTGATTGTCTTGCTGTTATTTGGCCCTAAAAAATTGCCTGAATTAGCAAGATCCATTGGAAATGCTGTAAGAGAATATAGGAAAGGCATAAGTTCTGGAAATAAGAAAAAAAGAAAAGGGTAGAAACATAAACCCATT
>JAGLMD010000129.1 GCA_023140175.1 Nanobdellota archaeon
TAATAAAGCTCAATAAGATAGTGCATCCGGAAATTATAGCTGAGATAAACAAGATAATAGATGAGAAAAAGGGAAAGGATATAGTAATTGAAGGCGCGCTTATTATAGAAACCAAATTTAAGAATTATGATAAGTTGATTGTGGTAACTATTGATAAGGCTGAGCAGATAAAAAGGCTGCTGAAAAAGGGAAAATATAATAAAGATGAGATAAACAATATACTCAAGTCGCAGATAGCACAGGAAAGAAAAATAAGATATGCTGACTATATAATCGATAACTCAGGAAGCAAGAATGGATTCGGGAAAAATGTTAAAAAATTGATTAAGGAGCTAAAATGACAAAAATAGCAATCTATCCAGGAAGCTTTGATCCAGTAACAATGGGCCATGTTGATGTACTGAAGAGAGCATTAAAGATATTTGATAAAGTGATAGTTGTTGTAGGAGAGAATCCTAATAAGAAATATCTGTTTTCTGTTGAAGAGAGAAAAGCCATGGTTGAGTCAGCAACCGAAGGCCTTAATGTTGAGATTGATCATTTCTCAGGATTGTTGGTTGACTTTACGAAGAAGAAAAACGCTACTGCCATCATTCGCGGTTTAAGGGCTGTTTCTGATTTTGACTATGAATTCCAGGCTGCTTTGATGAACAGGAAATTAGACAATACTATAGAAACAATATTTATCATGACCAGGGGAATGTATTGCTACTTATCTTCTTCAGTTGTAAAGGAAGTAGCTTCTTTGGGCGGGGATTTAAAGGACCTTGTGTCCATGAATGTTGCTGAAGAGCTAAAGAAGAAGTTCAAAAAATAATTTATGATTTCTTTGAATTTAAGGACATGATCTTATAGCAAAGCTTAGCTAGGCTAAATGCTTCAGCTTCGAAATTATATCTCGGGGAGAATTCTGCTATATCAGCGCTGATAACTTTTTTATTTTCGAATATTATTTTTAGGATATTAATGAGCTTATCCCAGAAAAAGCCCCCTGGTTCTGGAGTGCCTGTATTTCTTATGAAAGAGGGGTCAAAAACATCAACATCAATCGAGATGTAAACATTATCTTTTAGTTTTTTAAGCTCAGTTTTTAATTTTTCTTCTTTATACTCATATGCTTTGATAATGCTGATGTTTTCATTATCCTTTATCAGTTCTGCTTCATCAATGTCCATAGACCTGGTGCCAATTTCAAGGATTTTATGTTTTTCAACTATTCTTTGTGCCGTGCACCTATGGTTAAATTGTGAATTATTCCAGGAATGGAAGAAATCTGTATGCGCATCCAGGATTATTACATCGAAATCTTTGCTTTTTTCTAAGCCTTTTACTGTTCCTATTGTTATAGAATGGTCTCCACCCAGGCTGATCAGGAATTTATCCCTGTGTTTTTCAATTTCTTCAGATATTTTTCCTATAGCCTGGTTTGGTTCATTGTTTATTAAATTTAAGGATTTTAAGGTATGGATCCCTTTTTCAAATGGCTCAATATTGAATTGCTCATCGTAATATTCTAAATGTTCAGAAGCTTTTATTATCTCTATTGCGCCTTTTGATGCCCCTTTTCCATATGTAAGGTTGTACTCGTATTCTATTGGCAGGATATAGAATAGAGAATCTTCTTTTGCATACTCTTTTGGAAGATTCATGAAATTCATTCTACAACCTCTGTCTCGACTTCTTCCAGGTCACAGAAATCAGAGCTGAAGTTATAGGCTCCTGCATTCAGGAAAATAATCTTATCTCCAATCTTTGGATTTTTCAGATATACCCTGTATCTGAATAGATCCATTGAGCAGGGTGTGATGCCTTTTATTGCATATGGTTTTCCTTCTCCTTTTTTAAGCTCATTCCCGACTAATAATTTAACAGGAACGATTAAAGCATCTAAGTCTGAGTTATAGATAGAGGCATTTACTATGATATTATTTTCGTGGATGCTTACAATTCGTGTTTCTAATTTAACTGGAGAAGCAGCAATAAATCTTCCGGGTTCTATGATCATCTTTATTTTGCAGCTATTTAGCCATTCTCTTAACTCACTTATTTTTTTGAATATTGTGTTTAATACATCGACATTTGTGTTAGCGTATTCTGATGGCAAACCGCCGCCTATATTTACGATGTCTATAAGCTTTAGAGTATCTTCATCAAAGATATTTGATAATTCGTATTTATAATTCCATTCACTCATGTTCTGGGTTTTTCTGTAAAAATGTATTCCAAGTTGGGCTATATTAGGATTTTTTCTTAGTTCTCTTAATCTTTTATTTATCACTTCAGAAGACATGCCAAAGACAAAGTATCTTTCTGTCCTGATTGTGTTTTCTTTTAATTTTAGTCTTAGCAATAGGTTAATTTTTACGTTGTTTTTTTCTAAGAATTTAGTTAGTATATCTAAGTCTGATTCATTGTCAACAATAAAATAATCTATATTTTCTTCTATGAGTTTTTTTATAAGCTCTTTTGTCCAGCCTTGTGCAATAAATATGATTCTTGATCTGTCTTTTATATGTTTAAGCTCATTGATAAAATGAACACTGAACATAGCATTTGTTTCTTTTTCCAGGATTTTGGTAATTATCTGGTTAGTTTTTGAGCTATAAGAGACAATATCTGCTGATGATTTTACTTTTTTGTATTGCTCTAATACTTTGCTTTTTGATAGGATGAATTTAGCTTTTTGCATATTTCTTCAGTTTCCCTGATTCAAGTTCTTTTTTATGTTCTTCATATATTCTTGGTTTTAGAAGGCCTTCTTCATCCAGCTGCTCTAATGCTTTGATCATTGTTAATGGGAAGAGAATCGTCACGTCACCAATAACTGTCGCAACATCACTGTCATCCTTTACTTTTCCCCATGATTTTGCCTCGCTGGTTGTTGCACCTGACATGCTTCCTGATGTCTTGTGGGCTGTTGTCATGTAGACTGCGTATTCAGCTCCTCCGTTTAGGAGAGTGCATAATATTGCATGATGTTTTGAGATGCTTCCACCTAATGCAATAACTCCTTTTTTTTCATCAAAGCTTGTTGAGAGCAGGATATTTCCAAAATCCTGGATCACATCAATGATGAAATCTTTATGCTTTTGTTGGAAAAGGTATAGGTGGAATCCGAATGCGCCGTCTGTTATTGCCGGACAGAAGATTGGGATGTTATGTTTTGCTGCCTGATATAGGATTGAGTTTTCATCGTTTAGCATCAGCCCAATTTCTTTTAATAATTCTGAGACTGGCCATGTTTTCTTTTTTTCGTATAATTTGCTTAAGATAGGAAGTATCCTGTCTTCGAAGTTCATATAGCTTTCATTTTTTACAAAGAGATTGCCTATTCTGTTGATACCTTTTTCATGGAGCTCAACATCATCGCTTTCGAATCTTCCTATCATGAATCTCTCACCGGTAGCTTTCATAATATCTTCTTCAATGCCGCCAACAGTTGTTACTATTACATCAGCCATGCCTAAGTTTATCAGTTGAGCGAAAAAACCCCTTAAGCCGGATGTTACCATATTAGAAGTGAATGTCAGGAATATCTTAGCAGAATTCTTTTTCATCCTTACTATGACTTCTGATGCTCTTCTAAGCTCAATGCTTTGATAGCCTATATTTTGGTAGCTATCTACGAGCTCTTTGACAGTTATTCCTTTTTTCCATTGAAAATCTTTGACAAATTCCATATTTAACACCTTCTAGATTTAATAATAATTATAACAGATTAATTAAGAAATAGTAATTTAACTGCCTGAATGCCTTACACTATCGAACATTTGTTTGGGTAGTTCCATCAGCTTTAGAAAATACACTTTTATTTATAAAAATATCTTTTTTGATTAGCTTTAAATAGCTATTTGCTTCTCTTTGGCTTATGAAGAAGATAAACAATGATATATGTATTGTTGGCAAGGGGGTTTATTTTAACAATACCCTGGTTCTGTCAGATATACATATAGGCTATGAGGAAGCACTAAATAAGCAGGGTGTTTTAATTCCCAGGTTTCAGTTTAAGGATATAACTTCTGAATTAGATTGGGTTTTTTCTGAGCTGGGAAAGAAGAGAATAGATAAAATAATCATAAACGGTGATCTTAAACATGAGTTTGGGGGAATTTCAGAGACAGAATGGAGGAATACATTGAGGTTACTTGATTATTTTTCGAAAAAATGTAAGAATATAATTCTTCTAAAAGGAAATCATGATAAGATATTGGGGCCTATTGCGAAAAAGAGGAATGTCGTGATAAAGGAGTATGAGGTAATTAATGATAAATTAGTAATTCATGGTGATAAAATAACTGAGAAGATGAATCAGGTATTGAAAAAGCGAAAAATAAAGACGATCATAATAGGTCATGAGCATCCTGCAGTTGGCCTTAGGGATGGTCGGAGAGTTGAGAAGTATAAGTGTTTTCTTAAGGGCAAATGGAAGAGATATAACCTTATTGTCATGCCTTCTTTCACGCCTGTTGTTGAGGGCACTGATGTTCTGAAGGAAAAATTGCTGAGCCCTTTTCTGCAGCAGGTTATTGGGAATTTTGGAGTTTATGTTATTGGGGATAAAGTCTATGATTTTGGAAAGATAAAGAACCTGAAGTAATACTATCATTTGTTATTATTATACATCTTAGCCAGCAAATCTGTTCTTGTTATTACACCGATTAATTTTCCTTTTTTTGATATAATGACCATCTGGAAATATTTTAGTAAGTTGGATATCACAGATATTGATGTGTTGCTGGAAATTACCGGAGGGGCGCTCTCCATTATATCTTCCACATATCTGCCTTTTTTTTCGATTAATGAATTCAGGATAATTGATTCTGATATTATACCTGTTGCCTTGTGATCCTGTATCACTGGTAACTGTGAAAAGCCGTGTTTTTTCATCTTGTTTATTGTATCTTTTATTAATTCGTCTGGTATTGCCGATATTACTTTTTCGCTCATAATCTGCTCTGCCTTTATCTCCTGCTTTGTTCCAAGATCATTTAAGGCAGTGAATATTTTCATTGCATTAGAATAAGTAGGGTCTAATCTGCTAGCTTCAATCTTTGCTATAAGACTCTGGCTGACATTGGCTCTCTTTGCAAGCTGTCCTTGAGTTAAGCCTAGTTTTTTTCTTATTTCCTTGATATCTTTTATATCAGTTACCATGATATGAAGAATAATACTCACTAGTTTTTATTACTTACGGAATAATTGTTATTTATTATTGAATTTTTATTCCAATAGGAATATTTGGAACAGTAAGCTATTTAAATATACTACATAAAAGGAGAACTATATCATTCAATATTCCTGTTCTAGGGGAAAGAAACTTGCTAACCTAATATATACTGACGCTAAAATATTTCTTGAAAGGAAATATTTACCATATAAATTAAATTTTATTGGAGGTATAAAAAATGAGTAAAATAAGTTATTTCACATCTGAAAGTGTGACCGAAGGGCATCCAGATAAAGTGGCCGATCAAATAAGCGATGCCATTTTAGATGAGTTAATAAGACAAGACCCAGAGAGTAGAGTAGCTATTGAAACATTAACAACAACAGGAACAGTCCATGTTGCTGGCGAGGTTACGACAAATGCATATGTGAATATCCAGGATGTTGTAAGAAAAACATTGAAGAAGATCGGTTATACTGACCCTGATTTTGGGATCGATTGCGATGATGCTGGTGTCTGGATTTCTATACATGGGCAGTCTCAAGATATTTCTCAGGGAGTTACAGAAGGCCAGGGTGAGGATAAAGATCAGGGAGCAGGCGACCAGGGAATGATGTATGGTTATGCGTGCAATGAGACTCCTGAGCTGATGCCTTTTCCAATAAGCATAGCACATAAGCTTACTGCTAGGCTGGCTGAGGTCAGAAAATCTGGCGTGGTCAAAGGATTGGGGCCAGATGGAAAATCCCAGGTTTCAGTTATGTATGAAGATGCCAAGCCTAAGAAAATAACTGCGGTTGTTATTGCACAGCAGCATATTGAAGATATCTCAGAGGAGAAACTGAAGGAAGAGATATATGAGAAGGTAATAAAGCATGTCTGCGGGGACTGGATTGATAATTCAACAAGGATACATATCAATGCAACAGGAAGATTTGTCATAGGCGGGCCTGAAGGAGATACTGGTGTGACAGGAAGAAAGATAATTGTCGATACTTATGGAGGCGTTGGAAGGCATGGAGGAGGAGCTTTCTCTGGAAAGGATCCTTCAAAGGTTGACAGATCCGGAGCTTATATGGCAAGATATGTTGCAAAGAATGTTGTTGCTGCCGGCCTGGCTGATAAGTGCGAGGTTCAGCTTTCGTATTCAATCGGAGTGGCAAAGCCAACATCAGTAAATGTTGATACATTCGGCACAAACCATGTTGAGGATGAGAAGATAGTTGAGGCTGTCAACAAGGTTTTTGATTTAAGGCCAAAAGCAATAGTTGCTGATTTAGATTTGAAAAGGCCAATCTATCAAAAGACAGCTGCATATGGACATTTTGGAAGAGAAGATCCAGACTTTACATGGGAAGCAACTGATAAGGCTTCGAAGCTTGGTGAACTGTGCGGCTGCACTCCAACAAAGTGCAAGGTTGAGATAGAGACCGAGGAAGACAGCGACGATAATATTGTAAAGAAAGAGTAATTGTCGCCGGGATTTATTTTTTTATTTTTGTGACATATTTCTCCTACTTAAAAGTAGGGGGATTAAACCCATAGCTCGCTGATACTCGCATTAAATATTTCTATTATAGAGTATAGCATTTATCTAGTGCTCATATGAGCACTATGAGTTTTACAAAAATGTGAGATAATAGGAAATAAAGAATATGCTTATGAAATCATTAGCTATTGGCACAAAGAAAAAAGGATATCCAGACAAGCAGAAGAAGTATCGCTTGAACATATCACTCTTGCTGCATACATTATTCAATGATGTACAAACAGATTTTCTTCAGATCAACACTATTTGCTGAACTATCAGGCGGACAAGCTGCAGCAGTATGCATAA
>JAGLMD010000013.1 GCA_023140175.1 Nanobdellota archaeon
ATCCCAACATATTCTGAATCTGAGAGCTGGGCTTCAAAATTAAGGCTGATATCTGGCAGGCCTTTAGATGAAGCCAACCCAATACTTGACACAGAATTATTGATTCCGGGAGCTAAGACAAGAGTAGCTGTAATATCTTCTCCCCTTAATCCAAATGGCCTTGCATATGCATTTAGGCGCCATAGAGACAAACCATGGACACTTCCTTTATTTATAAAAGAAAAGATGATGGATCCATTATCAGCAGGAATATTGAGTTTCTTGATAGACGGCGCAAGAACAATGCTTATAGCAGGGACAAGGTCAGCAGGAAAAACATCTCTCTTAAGTGCAGTGATGGTCGAAGTTATGAGAAGAGCAAGAATGATTACTATTGAAGATACCTTAGAATTGCCTGTCATGGCATTAAGAAAGTTGGGATATAATATCCAGCCAATGAAAGTGGCTTCAGCTATGACAAAAGGAACAGCAGAAGTATCTGCAGAGGAAGGCATAAGGACAACTTTGCGTATGGGAGACTCAGGACTTATAGTAGGAGAAGTGAGAAGTACCGAGGCCAAGGCACTTTACGAATCTATGCGTATCGGCGCATTAGCAAATATAGTTGCAGGTACAATCCACGGAGATTCTCCTTATGGTGTTTTCGATAGGGTCGTAAATGACTTAGGGGTGCCTAAAACAAGTTTCAAAGCTACTGATATTATTGTGGTTGCTAATCCTGTAAGAAGTCCGGATGGGATTCATCGATGGAGGAGAGTTACTCAGATAACAGAAGTGAGAAAACAATGGCAGGATGATCCAATGTTAGAGAATGGTTTTGTAGATTTGATGAAATATGATCCAAAAGAAGACAAGCTTATTCCTTCTGATGATCTCATCAACGGCGAATCAGAGATCCTTAAGTCAATAGCAGGAAATGTTAAGGAATGGGCAGGCAATTGGGATGCTGTGTGGGACAATATCTTGTTGAGGACAAAAGTCAAGGAAACGCTTGTTGAATATTCAGAAAAACTCAATAACCCGGATATGCTTGAAGCAGATTTTGTTATCCTGGCTAATGACGAATTCCATAAGATATCTGAAAGAATAGCTGAACAAACAGGCACTTTAGACTCAAAAAAGATATTTTTCCATTGGGAAGACTGGCTGAAAAGAAAAATAAAGAAAGATAAATTTAATAGCGAATAGTATATCAACATATCAAAAAATCATTGTAATTATGTCATCTATAAAAAAAGAGGTATATAGGGACCTTCTTAGTAAATACAAGTCTAGGATAGAAGGCCAGCTCGAAGGCCATTTAGATAGCCCAATTTCAACAAAAGATTATCAGGATTTCAAGAAAGAGATAATTCCTCCTCATATGACTAAATATGAGGAAGCCTGTAATTTCGCAGAAAAGATTCTTAAAATAAAGCCAGATGAAAAGAAAGCATCTATTCTGCAGGATTCAATAAATTCAGCACACATCAACATTACACCATCAGGAGCAGTATCTTTAGGCATTTTTTTACCTTTACTGATAATCTTATTTGGAGGTATCCTTGCTTTTGCAGTTCTTCAGTCTATGATGTTTGTAGTTATTGTTCTTATCTTAGGGGCAATTTTGATTAAGCCATTATCCGACCTTCCAAATTATATAGCAAACTATTGGCGCCTTAAAGCTTCCAACCAGATGGTGCTCTGCGTATTTTACGTCGTGACATACATGCGCCACACAAGCAATCTTGAAAATGCAATTCAATTTGCATCAGAGCACCTTACTCCGCCTCTAAGCCTGGATATGAAGAAAATAATCTGGGATGTAGAGACTGAAAAATTTGATTCATTAAAAGATTCTTTGGATTACTATCTTGACTCATGGAGAAAATATAATATGGAATTTGTGGAGTCATTCCACTTAATAGAATCATCTTTGCTCGAAGGCGATGAAACAAGAAGATTAGCAGCATTAGATAAATCCTTAGATGTTATTCTTGAAGAAACATATGAAAAGATGCTTCACTATGCCCATAATCTCAAATCTCCTATAACTATGCTTCATATGCTTGGAATCATCCTCCCCATACTTGGCTTAGTAATTCTCCCCTTGGTAATCAGCTTTTTAGAAGGTGTAAGCTGGCTCCATCTCATGTTTTTCTATAATATTGTTCTTCCGATAGGGGTTTATTCAATGGGCAGGATTATCCTCACCAAGCGCCCTACAGGATATGGCGATACTGACATATCAGAAGAGAACCCAAGCCTGAAGAAATACAAGAACATCATTATAAACATAGGCAATTCAGAAATAAGGATAAATCCCTTCTTCCTATGCATCTTTGTGGGCGCACTGCTCTTTATCATAGGGATTAGCCCAATAATTATACATACCATAGCTCCTTCATTTGATTTTCCTGCTGACCCGGAAGCGCAATTCCATCTAATAGAATATAATACAGATAAGTTAGGTAATTTAGTGGGTCCTTTCGGCATAGGCTCTTCTGTATTGAGTCTTTTTGTAACTCTTGCTTTTGGCATTGGCTTTGGACTCTATTTTAAACTGAGATCAAAAAACCTTATCAAGATAAGGGAAAGGGCAAAAAAGCTTGAAGATGAATTTGCTTCAGCTTTATTTCAATTAGGCAACCGCCTTGGGGATGACATTCCTGCAGAGATGGCTTTTGGCAGGGTTGCAGAATATATGCAGGATACTAATTCGGGAAAATTCTTTCGTCTTGTGAGCATAAACATTCAGAAGATGGGCATGAGTGTAAACCAGGCTATTTTTGATAAACAGCACGGCGCTCTTCTTTATTTCCCTTCTAAGATCATAGAAAGTTCAATGAAAGTTCTGATTGAGTCAATAAAAAAAGGCCCGAGGATAGCTGCACAAGCATTGACTAATATAGCGAGATACATAAAAGAGATCCATAGGGTGAATGAAAGATTAAGGGATCTTATGGCAGATATAATCTCTTCTATGACTTCCCAGATTAAATTTCTCACACCTGCTATAGCCGGAATTGTTGTAGGCATTACCTCAATGATAACCACTATCCTTTCAAAACTCTCTAAGACTGTTTCAAACATCGGTGTAGAGGGGGTGGGCGGCGTTAGCGCCCCTATGGATATGGCTGAAATGTTTGGGATGGGCATCCCAACATTCTATTTTCAGATAGTTGTAGGCATATATGTTGTACAGATTATCTACATACTTACTGTACTTTCAAACGGCATACAGAACGGCTCAGATAAGCTAAACGAAAACTATCAGCTCGGAATAAATTTAATCAACGGCACAATATTATATTGCTTTATATCCTTATTTGTCATGGTACTTTTCAATAATATCGCTTCAACTATTATGGATGGTGCACTCTAAAGTTAATATTTAAGAAAAAATGGGGCGACCGGAACTTTCAACAACAGCATTTAACCGATTGTTTTGAATCCGGGACACCTAGATCTCTGTTCTTCATCGGCTTTCGCCTCATAAGATCTAGAACTTCAGTCTAGTGCTCTCCCAGGCTGAGCTACCGCCCCATATAAAGAATAGAGAATAAATAATTCATTTATAAACGTTTCTTTATTGCTTATCTCCTTTAATCTCTTCAGTCACTTCCTCATCATCACTGATTTCTTCTTCAAGAACAGGCTCTTCGCTAAGGCTGTCAAGGCTCTCTTCTTCGACTTTTTCATCCCCAGTCAATATATGTTCCCCCTCATCTGTCTTCTCCCCAGCTAGTATCTCACTTTCTTCTTTTTCATCCTCTGTAGCTGATGTCTCTTTACTAATTCCGCCCCTGCTCTCAATAACCTCTAATTTACCAAATTTTCCTGTTGATAATTGCAGCTCTCCCTGCCACTCGCCTACCCATCCATTCTCAATCTTTACTATATCTCCCTTATTTACTTTTTCAGTATCATCATTCCATAGGGTAAGCTTTATCGTTCCTGTATCATCTTTTGCAGTAGCATTGCATACTTTTCCCTTTTTACCGAATTTTTCAAATTCCCTGATATCTTCCCTGTCTATAATCTCAAGAGTAAGGTTGATACTTCCTTGTCTTGCTTCTAAGTCTTTTATTGCCATGATTATGACCTCCTTAATAGTAGGAGAAAGCGCTTATTTTATAAATATTATTGAAAAATGATTTAATATGCAGTTATATGAAAAGATAGAGAAAAGTTTTGGATTGTTCTTTATATTAGCAATAATCATGGGATTATTGTTCTCCGATTATTCAAAGACTGTTGGAGACTATGTTATGTACCTTTTGATGATAATCTTATTCTTAATTTTTCTGAAAATTGATTTAAAAGAAATATTAAGTCATATTCGCAGGCCTGTGCTATTGGGATACATATTGCTGATGAATCTGGCTGTTTTGCCTCTTCTCATATATCTGCTCTCTTTGCCTTTTGAAAAGGATATCATAATAGGCCTTTTATTATTGGCCTCACTTCCAACCGGGACAGCCGCTGCAGCTTTAACAGATATAATAAAAGGCAGGACATCTTTAACTTTATTGATTGCAGTTTTAAGTTCCTTTATTGTGCCCCTGACTTTGCCTTCTATCTTCTACTTTTTATTGGGGGCAAAAATCGAATTGGATTATCCTGGTTTATTTCTCACTACCTTTTGGCTGGTTTTTATCCCTCTTGTCATAGCCCAACTGGCTAAGCAATTTTTTATCAAGCACATAGAGAAATCAAAAAAATATTATAGTTCTATTACAGTTATTTTAGCAAGCTTAATCGTATTAGGAGTGATCGGTAAGGAAGCAGGATACATACTGTCCAACACTTCTGAGATTCTGAATATCCTGTTAATTCTATATATGGTCTTTTTTGTTTTTCAACTGGCAGGATACTTTATGGTTTTCTGGTTAAAAAAAGATGAGAAAATTGCAGTCTCTGTCTCTAAGACTATGATGAATCCAGCATTGGGGGTAGTATTAGCTTCAACTTTCTTCTCGTCTAAAGTAGCACTTATACTTATTCTTTCAGAAATCCCCTGGAGCACTATCTTGATTTTCTTTAAACTATATAAAAAATATCTTCCTTAAAAATAGAAAATAATAAGTTCAGACCAGCGGAGTCTTTCCGCCATAAAGTGCCTTAAATTTCTTTCCATCATACTCTAATGTGAATATATCGTTATTGCAGGCACTTGACCTCATCTTTACAACAGATATTTCTCTTGTAACTTTCCTGTTTCTCTCAGTTAATTGCAAATGAACTATGCCGTCAACAAGATAGCTTTCTATTCCGAATTTTGAGTATCTTGAATTTAATTCAGACTCTTCCGATATCACAAAAGAAGTTAACCCCAAATCCCGCAAAAATTCAAAGAGATAGAATATTTCATTTCTCGGATCTTTAAGTTCAGTAAGGGAATAAATCGCTGTTAAAGAGTCAATTACAATAAGGTCGCATAAATCCTTTTCAGCTAGTGTCTTGGCTATTTTTAATACTGTGTTAACCATGTCATCACTGAACTCAAACTCATTACTTACCTTTCTTTTTGTACCCTTATTGCTCCTTAAATGTTTTCTGATTGTCCCCAAATCTACGATAGTAAGCTTTGCCTCGCTTTCTTTGAGCTTTGACAGGCCTTTTATTACATCATCAGCATCATTAAGCACTTCTATGTTTATTTTTGATATATCAAATCCCAGACTTACCATCTGCTTTAATAATGATAATGAACTTTGTTCAATTGAGATATAAACGCCCCTCTTTCCTTTTAATATCTCATTATACAATATATTGAAGCATATAGATGATTTCATTGTTCCGGCTGTGCCATAAAACATAGTGATATGCCCGGTAGGAATGCCCCCTCCCAATGCAGTATCAAAACTCTCAATATACGATCCGATTACATCTTGTTTGACCATTTTTTCATGCCCTCAAATTATTAAGACTTGCTTTTCTTTGAAATAAGTTTAAGATTAAAAAAGTTTAATTTTAGGTTCAATATCCCATGCTTTTCGAGAAAATCAGCCCATTCCTCTACCTGCCTTTCCTTTATTCCAAGAACCTTTGCTGCCTCTTTAGCAGTTATCTTTCCTTTTGTATCAACTAAAGAAATTAACCTATCCGCCTCAGTTTGTATTATTGGACTCATTTTTATCTTTTTCTAGGCTTATCTGCTTATATATCTTTTTAAATCTTTTGTTAATCTTCTTTTCAAATTACTAAAAAATTACTGAATAATAATTTAGATAAAGCATAAACACTAATACAAATAACATAAAAAACAGGTATCTTTTTCAAATCTTGTTTTACATTACCATGCTTTACCATGCTCATAAGTAAAACAGAAACAATAACATTAGTGGCAAGCATGAGATGTACAAACCAGTCAAAATAGTATCTAAAATCTTCAGTTGATTCCCCCACCGGTACTATGCTTCCCCCGGGTATCTTTGAAACAGCATCATCACTAGCATCAAATGTACCGACCAAAGTATTTTTCACGGTTTCAATTAAGCCTGTCATTTTATATGTTAATCCAAACATAAACGGGCTTATTATGAGCACAGTCATAGTTATAAAAAGCATATAATTTTCTACTTCACTTGCCAGCTCCTTTTTTGTATATCTTATCATGATTATATTCATGGAGATATCATCAAGTAAGCTGGCTATATCTGCTCCTGTCTTTATGCCTTCTATTAAGTTGCTTACGATTCTTCGCAGTAAACTAGAGTCATATTTTTTACTAAATTCATTCAAAGGTTCAATCAGGCTTCCTGAAGCATATGTGCTCCTCGCGATCTGATTTATTTCATCTGATAATATTCCAAATCTTGGTCTATTAGCTTTCCATAATGAAAGGTCTAATGG
>JAGLMD010000130.1 GCA_023140175.1 Nanobdellota archaeon
TTTCACAGATAGAAGAGCAGCCATCGCCATTAGCATCATTTCCATCGTCGCAATCTTCTCCAGTGTCTAAATTGCCGTCTCCGCAGTAGGGTTCTGGTTCAGCTGATTCGATAATTATCTTATCCACATAGAGGTTTCTATCATCTGGTGCTGCATAATAATCATTTGTAAATGCTATTGCGACATCATGAGAGCCAGCTGTTATTTGTTTAATTGTGATATAAGAATACCAACCAGTTGAATCAATAGTTTTAGAATCTACTTTGACTCCATCTATCCTTATTTCCATATTTGGCCAGGCATTGTTAGCATATGAGCCTTTTGCTATAACTTCAAGACTATAAGTTCTTGTTTCTGAAAAATCAACAGTATCTTGTATATATCCATTAGACCATATACACCAAGAATCATAAGGAGCCCAATTGCCGCCTGTTGTCTTTATTGGCATATCTTCTGCTTCTAGTGTGATAATATCTTCTTGTGGGGCTAATTCTATCTTACACGTTGAGGAGCAGCCATCACCATTAGCATTATTTCCATCATCGCATTCTTCTCCTGCGTCTAAATTGCCGTCTCCGCAGTATGGTTCGATTTGACATATAGAAGAGCAGCCATCGCCATTAGCATTATTTCCATCGTCGCATTCTTCTCCTGCGTCTAAATTACCGTCACCACAGTAAGGTTCAATTTCACATATAGAAGAGCAGCCATCGCCATTAGCATTATTTCCATCATCGCATTCTTCACCAGTGTCTAAGTTACCGTCTCCGCAGTATGGTTCGATTTGACATATAGAAGAACAGCCATCGCCATTAGCATTATTTCCATCGTCGCATTCTTCACCAGTGTCTAAATTGCTGTCTCCGCAGTAGGGTTCTGGTTCAGCTGATTCGATAATTATCTTGTCAACATAAAGGTTTCTATCATCTGGTGCTGCATAATAATCATTTGTAAAAGCAATTGCAACATCATGAGAACCAGCTGTTATTTGTTTAATTGTGATATAAGAAGACCAGCCAGTTGAATCTACTGTCTTAGAATCAATTGTTTTTCCGTCTATCCATATCTCCATATTCGGCCAGGCATTGTCTGCATAATCCCCTTTTGCTATTACCTCAAGGCTATATATACCTGTTTCTGAAAAATCAACAGTATCTTGTATATATCCATTATCAAAGAGATTCCAAAAATCATAAGGATCCCAATTGCCGCCTGCTGTCTTTGTTGGCATATCTTCTGCTTCTAGTGTGATAGAAGAAAGAGTTGCTGCCTGTAGCTCCTGGGTTGGCTCTGAGGTTAGTTTATAGGTTGGTTCTGGAACGCAGGCTCCATCTAAACACATATATGCGCATTTTTTATAGACATAATCTCGTTTATTGCCTTTGCAGTAATATTCTTTTAGCTTTTCTTGAGATAAGCATGTATCAGTATAGGATTTTTCCCTTTCTTCGCCCCATGAATAATATATTATATTAACTATACCATATTCATCAAAATTTTGCCCCCTGTCCGAATCTGAACAATTTATCCATTTGGAGGTTAGAGTGATTGCATTGCCGGTAATTTCTGTGTTAATTGTATTGTCTTCTTCAGGTGCTATTTCATCAGCAGAACAGACAGACAGAAAGAGTGTTGATAAAATTAAGACTATTATTATATATACTAACCTCATGACCTATCACCATTTTTTACTAATTAATGTAGAATTTAGTATACTAGTATATAAATATTCCCATTTAGAATAATAATATTATCTTATCTGGCCTTGTTTTACTTTCTCAGCTTTAATTTCTTCATTATTTACTTTCAGAACTATATCATCAAAGCAAGCTTTTCCGTCTTTAACAATAAGCTTTACTTTCAGGAAATCATCAAAACTTATTTGAGCTGTGTTGTTTATGTAACCCTCTGCTGTTATAGAATCTCCTGGTTTTGAATCTTTAACTGTCAATAGCCCAACATCCTCCTTATCTTCTGCTGCCAATAGCATGCCCTGGCTTTCTATGCCCCTTAGTTTTGCAGGCTTGAGATTTGTGACAACTATTATTTTTTTATTCAATAAATCTTCTTTGGAGTAATATTCTTTCAACCCTGCTACCAGCTGCCTTTTTTCATCCCCTAATAAGATCTGTAAGATGTAGAGCTTATCTGCGCCAGGATGATCTTTTGTTTCCAATATTTCAGCAACTTTAAGATTTAAGGGAAAGGCCTTTTCTTCTTCAAGATCTATCTTCTCAAATAATATCTCTGCCTTGTTTATCTTATGCTTATTTAGATTGAAATTTATATCATTCCAATCTAAGGAAGGAATATCAAGCTGGTGCTTTACCTTTTCAAAGAATTCCGGCAGAATTGGAGAGGCTATTATGCCTAGTATCTTAACTATATTAACACAGCTTCCTAAAATCCTATGGGCTTTTTCCTTGTCTTGTTTGATTAATTTCCATGGCTCATTATCCTGGAAATATTTATTACCAATCGAACTGATCTTCAGGATATTATGAACAACATTATTGAAATTCACAAGCTCGTAATCCTTTTTAATCTTCTCTGTAATCCTGATTATCTCCCCAGATAAATTCCCATCTTCCTCTATACTATCAAAGCCTGAGTCAAAATATTTCTCTAAAAAACTAAGAACACGATAACAGAAATTACCTATGTTTGCCACTAGTTCATTATTTGTTTTTTCAACTATTAATTCCTCTGAATAGTCTCCATCGCTATCTAAAGGCATGGAAGAAAGCATGCAATATCTAAAAGGATCTGATCCGTATTTTTCTATCTGCTCAAAAGGCCCCGTTACATTTCCTGTTGATTTGCTCATCTTGACGCCCTTTGACAATATGAAACCATGTACAAATAATGTCTTTGGCAAATTAATTCTGGCAGATAGCAGCATAGCAGGCCAGAATGCTGCATGAAATCTTAGAATGTCTTTACCGATTATATGGATATCTGCCGGCCATATTTGGTTGAATTTTTTTTCATTTGTGCCATAGCCTGGACCTGTGATATAGTTGGATAAAGCATCACACCAAACGTACATTATATGTTCTTCATCGTCTGGAACAGGAATTCCCCATGGTAATGATGATTTCGATCTTGAAAAACTGATATCCTTAGCTTCTTTTAGAAATGACAAAATTTCATTCTTTCTTGATTCAGGCATTACCTTATACTCATCTGATTTGATTAATTTAAATATCTTGTCCTTATATTTAGACATTTTAAAGAAATAGTTTTCTTCTTCTACACTCTCTATCTCTCTCGTTGGATGATTTGGGCACCTTCCATCAATTAACTCTTTGTCTGTTTTAAATGCCTCACAACCAGCACAATATAATCCCTTATAGCTTTTTAAATATATATCTCCTGCCTTAACTAAAGACTTCCATAATTTCTGAGCTCCTGGGTAATGGATATCTTTATTGCTTGTCCTTATAAAATAATCATAGGAAATATCCAGCATTTTATATAATTCCTTAAATACAGAAACATTGGAGTCGAGAAACTCCAATATATCTTTGCCTTCTTTTTTGGAAGCCTGCCAGTTCTTCAAACCATGCTCATCTGTGCCAGTCTGAAAGAAAACTTCCTTCCCTGTAAGCCTATGAAACCTTGCTAATGCATCCGCTTCAATAATCTCCAGGGCATGGCCTAAATGGGGGATTGAATTAGGATAGGCTATTGCGGTTGTTATGTAAAATTTTTTATTTTCGAAATTAATCACCCTGATAGGCAGAATAAGAGGATGTTTATAAATATTTAGGCAGATTATATTCCAAGAAAAGACTTCATGAAGTTGTCTTTCCCTACTAAACCTAAGCTTCCTTCTTTACAGGAATCTTCATCAAATTTTTCTATGCTGTCTGGTTTTAATTCGGGATTATATATTAAGAAAGGGACTGGCTCTGTTGTGTGTGTTTTGACTTTGCATGGAGTGAAATGATCCGGCAGGACTGCTATTGCAACCTTATCATCAATTTCATCCAGTCTTTTTAAGACATTTCCTATTAATCTTCTGTCAAAATATTCTATGGTTTTTACCTTTAAATCAACATCTCCTTCATGTCCTGCTTCATCACTTGCTTCGACATGACAGTAAACAAAGTCATGTGTTTTTAATGATTCTATGCATGCATCTGCTTTTCCTTCATAGTTTGTATTATACAATCCGGTTGCTCCTTCAACTTTGATAACATCAAAGCCGGCAAAGATCCCCATACCATTTATCAGGTCAACTGCAGAAATTACCGCGCCCTTTTTTCCATATAAATCGATAAACATTTTCATTTTTGGTTTTTTGCCGGGCGACCATAACCAGATGTAATTTGCTTTGTCTTTTCCTTGTTCTGCTCTTTTGAGATTAACTGGATGATTTTCTAGAATCTTGTTTGCTTTTTCTGCAAGATTGTATAAAAAATTAGCTGTTTCTGTATGGCCTTTTATTGCAACTTCCTCAATCTCTTTTCCGGGAATGTCATGAGGAGGAGTGCATTTAATTTCTTTGGAGAATTCCCCGCCTTTCAGGATAAGGAGATGCCTATAACTAACTCCCGGATAAAATCTGACCTTATCTGAGCCAAGCTTTTTGTTAAGCTCATCTATCAAGGTCTTAGCTTCTTCAGAGCTTATATGGCCTGCACTATGGTTCTTTATTCTTTCCTTCTCTACGCAGATAAAGTTGCAGCGCATAGCTATTTCATCATCTTTGATTTCTATAGATTGGTTTGCTGCTTCTAAAACTCCCCTTCCCTCAAAACACTCTTCGGGGTTATAGCCAAGAACACTTAAGTTAGCAACTGCACTGCCTGGAGACATGCCTTCTGGAATTGTTTTGAACAAGCCGCATCTTGCTTTCTTTGCTAACATATCTATATTAGGAGTTGAAGCATATTGCAGAGGGGTTTTGTTGTTTAATTTCTCTATCTTGTAATCAGCCATGCCATCTCCAAGGAAGATTATGTATTTCATCTTAAGCATAAACTATTTTCTTTATTTTATAATTAACACCAAGGTTTTCAAACATATTTATTATATCTTTCTGTTTTTCCTTGACAACCATAAGAGATCCCCTGCCCAGCAGTATTATATTCTTGTCATCTGCTATTCCTTTATATGTTTTTACAATCTTATTATTATTTTTGATATACCATGATTTCCTTCCATGTAATATTTGAGATATCCTTGTCTTTACTGAAGGCTTTTTTGAGGAAAATTCATAAATGATATACTGTTTTAAGCCTATCTTTTTAGTAGGAAATATCATAAAGGCTTTTGAGTATAATATCCTGCCTTCTTCAATCATCTTTTCGATTAAGGATTGGTCATTTTCATTTATTTCCATGCCCTGATATTCCGGATGAACTTTCACTCCGTTTCTTGAGCCAATCGGCAATAGAATTCCATCAATCTTTTCTTTTATTTTTTCATTTACTTTATTTTTATTTAAAATTATAAACAGATCAAGATCAGAATGCCTTAATGAGTAATCTCCCCTTGCAACAGAACCGTATAAGATGACAATAACAATTTCTTTTATTCCTATGAATTCCTTTTGAAGCTCCTTTAATGTTTTTTCGAACTTATTCATACTAACTCAACTGCCATTTGTACCAATCTTTTCATAAGCTCATATTTCTCGGAATTTTCTCCCCTGTAAGCGACCTTATTCCTAAGATTCCTATCTACTCCATCATACAATTCTATGAACTCAGGAGGAAATAGATTGAAATGTTCCTTTACTTTCCTAAACCTATTCTCATGGCTGAAAGAATGCTCTTTCTTTTCTCTGAAAAGGATATGCTCTATTACATTGATTGAACAATAGAAATAGTTCTGGGCTGCTACTACCATGTATGCTGTTTTTTTGTCTTTATCTAACTCAACGTTTCTTTTCTTATCAAATTCCCCTGCTATCTCAAAATGTGAAATTGCGGCTTGCTTATGTATTTCCCCTTTCAAGATATCACCTGTTTAATTTATTAAACAGGATTAGTATTTAAGCTTTTCTGTTTAATTTGTTAAATATTAGATAATCTTATTTTTTATTTTATTTAAAAGAATTTCCAAGTTTTCTTTAATTGGTTTGTTTGTTAACTTAATAGTCATATGCGCGTATTTTTGATACAATGGCTTCCTATAATCAAATATGTCTTTCAGAATCTTATTCCTGAATCCTATAATTCCCCTCTTGCAAACCCCTACACTATATAATCGCTTTTTTATAGTTTCAAAAGGCACATCAAGAAATATTATCAAAGATATGTTTCTAAGATGTTCTATTGCTTTCTGTGACAATACACAACTACCACCTGGCGAAAAGATTTTATTATTGCCTTTTAGACTTAAAATAACTTCCTCTTCGATATTTAAAACATTTTCTTCCCCTATTGTCTCGACCATAGCCTGAGGAGAATCATAAGATGATTCAATTAATTCATCAGTATCTAAGAAATCATAACCAAGCTTTTCTGCTAATAGCTTTCCTAAAGTGCTTTTTCCAGAGCCTGCCATTCCGATAAGAGTTATGTTAACCATTTGGACTCTTTAGT
>JAGLMD010000131.1 GCA_023140175.1 Nanobdellota archaeon
AATTTAAATTGTCAGGCTACTAGCAGTTAAGAATTCTATAGCTTTAGCTTTAAAATACTTTCGAGGTGAATTTTTATGAAACTAAATCCAATTAGATATAGCTCTGCAAATGGTGAAGTTTGGGTCATGACAACATTCAAAGCCAAATACTGCCATAACATTTTTGATAGCCAGGCAGTAAGGGAATTAACCGACGCTTTGCTCAATGAAGCATTTAGCTTGTATCAGATACGCTGCAAAAAGCTGGCTTTTGACTCTGACCACTTGCATATTATTCTTGATATGGGGATTTATAGTAAGCCAGAATTAGCAAAGATGCTCAAGGGATACGTTGCAAAGAAGTTGTTTGAGCTAATGCCTTGGCTTAAACAGAAATATTTTTGGGGTTCTGGATTATGGAATCCTGCTTATGACATAAGGAATGTGAACGATATGGGATTTTATCTAAGATATCTTGATAAGCAGAAATATTCAGGAACAGGGCAGAAGATGCTGACAGCCTATTGAATGCATATTGAACACCGTAATGCCATCCAGTCTTTGACTGGTGGATAGGTGTTCAACTATATTATTTTTTTTACAGGGCAAAGGAAATTCGCAGAGGTACTGAGAAATCAGAGATTTCTGGTACCATCCAAAAACAAGTTTTTGGAGGTGATGAATAATTGCCCTTTTCCTTTCTGAGTCAAAAATATACTAAAAAACCGATAACTTTATATACTTTATCGACATATTAGTATATATGTGGTAAAAATGAGACTTTCCAAATCTATGATAAATATATTGATTCAAATAGTCAATGGGACAGATAATCTTCCAGAATTAGCTCTTAAAACTAATTTATCCAGAAACAGATGTTCTGAACTGGCAATAGAATTAGAGAAAACCCATTTCTTAGTGGGGGAAAGGCTGGGAATGAAAAGAAAACTAAGGCTGTCTGACAGCTCAATAGCAACTAGCTTCAGGGAGATGTATTTGACAAAACCTTATATGAAATACTTAGATTTTCTTTACGGCACAAAATTGGATTTACTGCAGCTCCTGATATATGAGCCAAAAAGCGTTGATGTGCTTTCGAGAATCACAAATATAAGCAAAGGGATAATCAGGGCTAATTTGAGGATCCTTAGATATGCAAATCTTCTATGGCGGGAGAAATCTAAGTATCTCTTTGCAAAGAAAGCCCATCCCTTAATATATAGCTTCTTAAATGCCCTTAGGACATTCACACCAAAAAATAAAAGGATATTATGGAAATTTAATGAAGAAGAGCTGTTTAGGGCAAGAGAGGAATCAATGATTACAGAACTTACAGGATTTAATAGGTACGGTGATTTTGGCGTGGAAGTAAGAACTGTTGATTATTTCTGCATAACTCCAAAAAGAAAACTTACGAAAAAGGAAGTATTTATCCATAGCTTATTGCAGACAGGGGACGAGCCGCGCCTCTTAGGGCTGGCTATTGCATTTTATCTAAAGAATCATCTGGAAAGAGCGGGGCTTGATTTTCTCATCAGCAAGTATGATATTAATGGGCTTTTCCAGGAATTTATAAAAACAGTTGATATACTAAATACAGGCAAAGAAAGAATTGAAAATACAAAAATCCCTTCAATTACACGGCATAAAATTGAAGAAATTTTATATCTTTATGGTGTAAAAAATGTTTAAGAAAGAGTCAATAATACAGCTGCTGGAAAAAATAGGATCTAAGCTTCCTGTTAAAGTAACAGCTTATATGATAGGGGGCGGTGCCTTAAGTTTGAAAGGGCTAAAGGAAGCGACAAAAGATATTGACCTTGTTTTACAAGATAGAAAAACCCTATCCACAATTAAAGATTCTTTTGAAAAAATCGGATATAAAATAGACAAAGGCCTATTTAAGGAGCAAGTCTACAAGGATGCTGTTTTTGTGTTCCTTGATAAATATGGCTCAAGGATAGACATTCTTGTTGATGTTGTGTGCGGCATGCTAAAGTTATCAAAAGATATGCAAAAAAGAGCAGCTAAGTATGGATCATTTGGCAGCCTTGATGTTTATCTAGTTTCAAATGAGGACATTTTGTTGTTCAAGTCTCTAACAGACAGGCCGCAGGATATCAAGGATATACGCACTTTAATTGACGCCGCAAAACTCAACTGGGATGTTATTATTAATGAATGCGTTTCTCAGCATAGAAAAGAAACAAAATGGATATTTTGGTTCTATGAGCAGATATGCAGGTTAGAAGACAAAGAAGGTATTCCAATTCCAGAGAAAAGCAGAATATTTAAGGTTTGTTTACAAAACTGGGATAAAAAGCCCAGAGACTGGATGTGCGATTTCTCAGAAGAGCAGATAAGGAAGCACATTCCTAAAGAGCATCAGGGTGAGATAATTAATTCTCTTAGAAAAAATAAGCAATACCAATAAAGACATAACATAGTCAAGGGAGAAGAACAAAGCGGGAAAATGTAAGGAGCTTTGAACTGCCCCGAGAAACTAAGTTGATAGGGGGGGTTATTTTAACCTTATCACTTCAAGATTCCTTGGAGCAATTGTCTCTATCCTATTCTGCTTGTGTATAGAAGAAGCTAAATCAGAACACCTGGAACTTTCCCCATGATTTATTATGACTTTCTTAGGATGCGGGTTGCACCTGTACACAAAACTCATCAATTCGTTTCTTCCGGAATGGCCTGTAAATCCCTCTATCGTATGTATCTCCATCTTAATATCCAGCATGTCTGGCTTTGTAGCCATTCCCATGTTTATCTCTCTTTCTCCTCTTTGTATCCTTCTTCCTAAAGAACCCTCTCCTTGATAAGACACAAATATCATGCTATTCTTTGGATTATCTCCTAACTTCTTCAGATATTCAACAGATGGCCCTCCGACCAGCATGCCTGATGTTGCTAATATGACACAAGGTCCTGTTTCCTCAACTACCTGTGTTCTTTCTTTTTGGCTTCCAACCCTTTTGAACATCTTGCTTAAAAAAGGGTTCTCATCCTTATGGAAAATAAGTTTTCTTATGGAACTATTCAGGAATTCCGGATAAGCTGTATGGATAGCAGTTATATCCCACACCATCCCATCTATAAATACTGGAACATCCTCGATCAATCCTAATCTTGACATCTCTTCTATTAAAACTAAAACTTCCTGCGCTCTTCCTGATCCCAGTACAGGTATCAGCACTTTGCCTTTTCTCTTCAATGTATTCTGGATTATGTTCTTCAATTGATCCTCAGATTCTTTTCTGCTTGGGAGTATATTGTCCTTTCCACCATATGTTGATTCTATCATTAATGTCTCTAACCTCGGGAAATCTGTTACAGCAGGCTCTAATAAAGCAGTTCTTCCAAATTTCATATCTCCTGTATACAGTAGATTATGTAATCCATTGCCAACATGCATATGAACCATTGCACTCCCTAGGATGTGGCCTGCATTATACAATGTTATCCTTATATCGGGTGTTATGTCAAAAACCTCATTATAATCAAGAGTTATGGTCTGCTTTACCATGTTCTTCACTTCCTCTGATGTATAAATTGGCTCTTTTCCTTCATTTCTTGTTATCTTTACAAAGTCAAGCTGTAATAATGCCATGACATCCCTTGTCGGAGCAGTACAATAAATAGGCCCGGTATATCCAAACTTACAAAGATAAGGCACCAGACCAGAATGATCTAAATGAGAATGGCTTACTACGACTGCATCTAATTCATTTATCTTGAACTCAGGAGCTTCAAGCAAAGGATATGCATCTGGGTTATCAGAGCCTCTTGCAGGATCTATTCCGCAATCTAACAATACTCTTGATTCAGGTGTCTGGAGTAATATGCATGATCTCCCAACCTGCCTTCCTCCTCCTAGATAGCTGACTCTTACCCATTCATGTTTCTTCTCACGAACCCATCCATCATAGATTCTATGGCCTGTCTTATCCAGGAATTTTTTTCTGAAATCAGAATTCTGATATAATACTCCCCTGATATTCTCTATAATCTTTGACCTTATTGCAGGTTTTCTTCTTATATGCGGAACCCAAAGTATTTTCTGCCTTATCTCCCTAAGAAGCGCACCCTGTTTGCCTATGGCCAACCCGGGCTTTTCAGCCTCTATGGTAACCATGCTTCTTTGCGGATCAAATATCACCTGGTCAATACCTGCTTCCTCAGCAAGTATCTTTCTTATTTCCTTCTCAGCCATTTCCATATCCATTGTTATGCTTGGATCAGGCCTCAATTCTATTCTTTTCTTTATCTTATCCACAATCTGCTTTATCGTACCGCCATTATTTAAGAAAAAGTCCTCATCCTTTGTATAGAGCACTATGTTAGCCCCTTCATAACATGCATCAGAGACTTTACCGGGTGTTAAATCCTTCAATATCTCTTTTATAATGTCAGCCATTCTATACACTTATTTTTAGAAAACCTTCATTCAATAACATAAGAAAGTTCTTTTGTAAATACCATTTTTAAGCCATTTTCCCTGATAGCTATAATATCAATCCCATTGCCTGAAGCTATATCTCTCTGTACAGCTGCATTGATAGCTTTCTTTCCCAGCTCAACTGCATCATCAACCGAGATATCCTTCTTATACATTGTTTCTAAGACACCATAAGCCATGACAGAGCCTGAACCAGATGAAACAAAATCATCAACCTCAGATATGGAGCCGTCTGCCCCAATATCATAGACATGATATCCTTTATTATCCACACCAGCAGCTATAAAGTGGCTTATTCCGGGTATTAAGCTTAATTTTCTTATATTATTATATACTAAGTTAGCCAGGAGATTTACTACCTCACTAACATGGCTTTCTCTTCCTGTTCTTATCTTCTTTATCTTTATCTCTGCAGTCAATAGCTTAACCAATAGCTGTATATCAGAAACAGTGCCAGCTGTTGTAACAGCTATCTTATCAGTTATAGGAACAATCTTCTTCACTTTCTTGGCAGCTATCAAATAGCCGGCAGTAGCCCTTTTGTCAGCAGCTAACACCACACCATCTTTGCATTTTATTGCAATTGTTGTTGTGCCAGTTTTCATTATATGTTTATCTTCTACCATTTTATCCACGTTAGAATTCCTTTTTCGAAGAATTATAAATAAGTGATAGTGAATATGTAGTATATAAAACTTTTGGTAAAAAGTATGTATTCCCCACATTGAACAGTTCACGACCAAAAGTTGTAATTTTAATTAAAAATCTCCAATTGCATTGCTTTTATCAGTTTCTTTTGAGATTCGGTAAGTTCATTTATATGCCTTATTGCTTCTTTTCCCCCAGCAACTTTAGTATAATAACAGGTGATTTCCTCCAGTTCTTCAAGTGATTGTTGAGTTGTTATTTGATGTTTTGTTTCACTTAACCTATTTCTTAATATTTGGTATAACTGTAGGGCCACAATACATGTGTAAACATGACTTTCTATCCTCTCATCCTTAGAATGCAACATTGGACCAAGCACTATAAATCTATTTGTATATGCATTTGCTTTTAAGAACTGAAAGTTCTTTTCGATTTTATCTTTATTAAAAAATAATTCCAAAATATCTTGGGGTAATAAGCCTAATCTGTTTGTAA
>JAGLMD010000132.1 GCA_023140175.1 Nanobdellota archaeon
TAGGAAGGTACATGGCAAAAAGTTTTTGGGGTTTTTCTTAAGTTTAATATTATAACTTCCTCCCCAATTATGAGGGCATCTGACAGCAAATTTATTTAGTGGAAGGTTTTTAAATTGTTTTTTAAACTCTTTCCTCTTCTTAGGCTGATTTGAGAATTCTATAGATTCAAACATTACATAGGGTTTTCTTTTAGACTTCTTTAGTTTTAAGAAATTTATAATATTAGCAAGGGTCTTGCCAAAATCTGCGCCTTTCCTTATTTTTTCGTAATCTTTTTTATTATAGCCATCAAAAGAGAAAGAGATGAAGTCAAGGCCTGAATCAAGGATTTTTTTTGAGTTTTTCTCATTCAATAAAGTGGCATTTGTGAATAGCCTTGTATAAATCCCATTCTTATTTGCATATTTGATCATATCATAAATCCTGGGATGAAGCATTGATTCTCCCCTATGGAAAAGGTTTACATCAAAAGCAAAGCCTTTAGCTTCATCGATGATTTTTTTATAAAGCTCAAAATCCATATATCCTTTTTTCTTTAAGGATTTATTCAAACACATAGTGCATTTAAGATTGCATAAATTGGTAGGCTCTATCCAAAGCCTGATAGGCAAATAATTTAACTTTGTCTTTTTAGCTTTATAATTATAATAAGCCTTCAATAATGCTTTTGAATATCTAAATCTAGAGCCAGCCATTTTCTTTGTACCATTCAGCTGTGATTCTTAATCCTTCTTCTAAACTTATTTTTGGCTTATAACCAATCTCTTTTTTAGCTTTGGAAATATCAAAAGACCTGTTCTTCCTGAACCAATCAACCCTTCTTCTGAATATAAATGGATTAATGCCTAATGGCTTACAGATTAATTCACACAGAAAGCTGATAAAATAAACAGGCCAAAAAGGAAGATGGATTATTTTTATATCTACATCTAAAACTTTTGCTAATATTTTAACTAGTTCATTCAATGTTGGGCACTCATTTCCCCCTATGATATAAACCTGGCCTTCAGACTCTTTCTTTTCTAATGCAAGCATAAAACCATTAACCAGATCATCAACATTGACAAGATGATAGCAAATGTTGCCTTTTCCAAGCATAAAGAACCTTCCTTTCTTTATTTGCTTAAACAATTTTAGAATTCTTTGGTCTCCTATTCCATAAATAGGAGCAGGCCTTATTACAGAAACATTTAATTTTCTTTCTTTGGAATATTTCAAAGCAAGCTTTTCTCCTTCCATTTTTGTAACTTGGTAAACATCGCCCGGATTATAGGGACAGTTTTCATTAGCAGGCGGCTTTGAAATATGGCCCAAAACACCACCAGTACTGCAATGCACAAATTTCTTTACATTAAATTTAAGAGAAGCATCCAGCAAATTTTTTGTGCCTTTTACATTGACTTTATAATAATAGTTGGCAGGAACTTTATAGTTTTGCCAGGCAGCAGCAAGATGAATAACTGCATCACATCCTTTGACAGCATTTTCTACCTCATCTTTATTGATTATATCTCCATGGGATATTTCTACATTTAATTTTTTTAGTTCATTATTTGGTTTTCTTACTAAAACTTTTACATGATATCCTTTTTCCAAGAGTTTTTTGATTAGGTTTTTGCCTGTAAATCCTGTTGCTCCGGTAATTAATATTTTTTTTAACATTTTAAATAAGATTATTTTTCTTATACCATGTATATGTTCTTTTTAATCCTTCCTCAAGAGCTATTTTGGGCTTATAATTAATTTCATGCATTGCTTTTTTTGAACTATATTCCCTATCCTGCCTAAACCAATCTACCCTTCTTCTAAAGATAGGAGGATCCCATGGAGTAAGCTTGAAAAGTCCTTCACAGATAAGGCCAGCAAACCAAACAGGCCAGATAGGTATATGGATGATATTTAGTTTCTTTTTCATTACTTTTGCAACAGTCCTGACAATATCCTCAATAGAGCGGCAATCTTTGTCTGCTATAAGATAAGTCTGGCCTATGGCCTTGTTTGAATTCATAGCCAGAATAAATGAATCTGTAAGGTTATCAATATAAACAGGATGATAAGTAATCTTTCCTTTGCCAAGCATAAAAAATGCTCCTTTTTTAACCATTTTAAAAATCATAATAAATCTCCCAGAATCTCCCGGACCATAAATTGCGCCGGGCCTTATGATAACTGTTTTAAGGCCTTTTTTGTAGAACTCATTGGTTACAATTTCTCCTTCATGCTTAGTATATTGATAATAGTCTGCCGGAGTAATTGGTGATTCTTCTGTTGCCGGTTTTTTTCTTACCAAACCATGAACCCCGCTTGTACTACAGTAGATGAATCTCTTTACTTTATTTCTTAAAGAAGCTTCGCAAAGATATCTTGTCCCATTTACATTCACATCCCAATATGTTTTTTTAGGTAAATTTACCTTCCTAAATGCTGCTGCAAGATGGAAAACAATGTCGCATCCTTTTGTTAATTCATTAACAAGTTTTTTGTCAGTAATACTGCCGATAACTATTTTTGCGCCTTTTTTCTCGAGTTCTTTTTTATAGCCTATCTGATTATCTAAACCAACTACTTCATACTTCATTTTAAGAAGCCTTTTTACAAGTAGGCTTCCAGTAAATCCTGCTGCTCCGGTAACTAATATTCTTTTTTTCATTTTTTCAATAATTTCTTGTATATCTTTACAATATCTTTTGCAGATTTTTCCCATGAATGTTCGAATGCTTTTTTTCTCAATTTTTTCTTTAATCTATTCTTTAATGCAGAATTATCAATCAATCTTGTTATTTTCAAAGCAAGGGATTTGTAATCATTATATTTAGCATATACTCCTAAATTACCTAAGATTTCTTTGTTAACAGAATGGTCAAAAACCACAGTAGGAAGACCTGCTGCCATGTAAGTATATAATTTAAGATTAGCCTCTCCAGACCTTGGCAGTTTAGGCGAGACTGCTATATCAGCTAAGGATAAGTATTGCGGAATATCTGAATAAGATATTTTCCCAGTAAATGTTACAAGCTGTGCTATTTTTAAGTTCTCTGCCATCTTACCATAATATTCTATATTTGGATAACCAATGATCAGAAAATGGATATCTTTCCTGCCAATCTCTTTTATAGCTTTTAATAAGATATCAACACCCTGGTATTCATTGAGCAAACCTGTAAACACAACAATCTTTTTATTTTGAAGCTTTAATTTCTTAATAAGGTCTTTATTTTTTACATCTGGCTTGAAGGCATCTGTGTTTACTCCATCTGAGATAACTTTAATCTTCTTATTGTTTATTTTAAATTCTTTTTTTAGCATTTCAGCCATGCTGTCACTGCTAACAATAATAAAATCTGAAACTTTGTTCACATATTTTTCTACCTTATTTAGAAATTTATAAAATAAGCCCTTTCTCTTTGTGAATTTGTGTTCTATAGATTCCTTAGTTAAGCTGCCTTGAATATCAAATACAATAGGCAGCTTATTTCTACTAAATTTATTTACATAAGCTGCTATCAGAGCACCTTCATGCAAGTGAGCATGGATAATATCAAATTTTTTTGTTTTGATTAATTTTGATGTTTTTAAGAATAAAAGAAAATCAAGAAGAAATTTATTATAAGAAGGGCCTGCTTCAAGCTTATTGTACCAAGGAATCTTAATTGTTCTTTTGATGTTTAGGCCTTTAATATCTCTGCCATGATGGTATGTGCAGATAGTAATATTATTGCCTAATTTCTTTAATGCCCCTGCCTCTTCAATAATCCTTATGTGACAACCCCTATCTGCGAAAACAGGAGTAGGTGCAATCATTAATATGTTCATTTTCCTATTATTTTTTCAATTGAGTAATTAGTCTTACCTGATGACTTATAATAATTCTTTACTGCAATATCTGCTAAGATTCCAGAAACAAAGAATTGGATTCCCATAAGCAGCACGAAAATGCCCAATATAAAAAGCGGCCTGTTTGCTAAACTATGCCCAAATACTAACCTCTCAGTAATTAGATAGATTGTCATAAAACCGCCAATTGCACTTAATACAATACCCAGGCCGCCGAACAAATGTATGGGTCTTTTTGCATATTTCATCCAGAATATTATCAAAAATAAATCCAAAAATCCCTTAATAAGCCTTGTTGACTTATATTTTGTTTTTCCATGATTTCTTGGCCTATGGCTTACTTTGACTTCCCCAATCTTAAAACCTCTTATAGCACACAAAGCAACAATATATCTATGGAGCTCGCCAGATAAATCAATATCCTCTAGTGCTTCTCTTTTATAGGCTTTTAAGGAGCATCCATAATCATGCGTCTTATCTTTAATAAATCTCTTCCTGATGAGATAAGCAATCCTGGAGGCAATCCTCTTTAGTACAGGATCTTTTCTTTTATGTCTCCATCCACTTACAACATCGAAGCCTTCTTTTAGCTTAGCTAATAGTTTGGGAATATCTTTTGGGTCATTTTGCAAATCGCCGTCCATTGTGACAATTATACTGCCTTTAGCACTTTTTAATCCTGCATCAAATGCAGCACTCTGGCCAAAATGAGTCCTAAGTTTTATGATTTTCAAATGTTTGTCTTTTATTGACATAAGATTCTTGAATGTATTATCCCAGCTCCCATCATCAACAAAGATTATTTCATAATTCCGTCCACAACTACCCAGAACAGGCTCAAGTGATTCAACAATGTGCAGTATGTTCTCTTCTTCATTAAACACGGGAATAACAATGGATAACTTAAGATTATCCCTC
>JAGLMD010000133.1 GCA_023140175.1 Nanobdellota archaeon
CCCAGATTTGCCCCTTTGTATCACTACACCATATTCAGTTGCTCCATGATTTCTCTCTGCTGCTTAGTAAAATCTGCTATTACAGTTGAGCCATCGTAATAAAGCACTTCCCTAACATTCGATAAATGGTCTATTATTTTCTGTAGTGACATGTTACCCTCAGTGACCCTATTCTTCATTAATGCAAGCAACAAGTAACCCACCCCAACTAGCCTTACATATGCTCTTGTGGTACTATCCAAAGTTGATTTAAGAGGCTCTAGTCCCTTCCCTTTCATTACATTGAAAGTTTTTTCAATTACATCCTTTTCCCTATACAGTATAAGTATTTCCTTTGCTTCTAGCTTAGTTGTCGTGAATAATACTATTTTACCTAAGCCCTTCTTCCTTTGTAAAATCTCTTTCTGATTCAGGCAATAGCTAAAAGTCCATCCTCTTTTATACATGAATTTAATGTATCGAAAGTATTCTCCACATATATTTGTTAATTCAGCTATCAGATCGTTCCTTGAACTAAACCTCTTCTCCTGTAACCCTTTAAGATGTTCTTCAATTTCACATATATCCCCATAAAAATTCTGGAGATCCTCAGAATATTTTCTTGAAGAATGATAGACAATTATTTTTTTCCAATCTATGACTTGTTCCTTAAAGAAAAACACTTCCTCTTTATATTTAAAAAAATCTCCGGTGTTTTCTATGTCTTTGTTTATGGTTACTGCTTCTTTCCATATCTTTAGATTTGAAGGTAATGAACCTATTATTTTATAGTCAGGATCTAATTCTTCCATGTTTCTTTTGCTATAAAAGCCCCTGTCCATAATTACAATAATATCTTTCATATTATATCCTTTCAACTCACCAACAAGCCGATTTATTGTAGAAACTGATAAAATATTGCCATGCAATACTCGATGATGAATTGGCAGTTTTAGATCTTTTGTAATGGCTAAAACAAGGTTAATCTGTTTTTCAAGGCCTTTTTTCTTATATGCATGCCCGTATTTTGCTAGTTCATTAGAACTGCCATAAAAAGTAATTGCTGTTAAATCATATACTAACATCGATGTGGATTGCTCATACTTTTGTTTGATGGTCTCAACTATTTCCTGCTCAATCATCCCATAATAATCGGGATTTTCATTGGATAGAAGATTTAAGATACCCCTTATCTTTTTAGGGCTAAAATCAGCACCACTAAGCTTAATTTGTTTAGGCAAGGAAGTGGATTCAAACCAATTTGCTATGTTATTTATAGCGTCATCTTTTAGAATTTTATTCATCGCGAGAATTACTATTTTCTGTCCGACATTTTCGATATTTGTGTATCCACTAAATACTTTATTGATTAACCCAAAGAGACCAAATTCTTTTGCTTGCTTTAATAAAGCGATAGGAGCACCATAAGAAAGAATTTTTCTAATGCTGCTACACTTATGTTTTGGTGGTTTTATGGTGGTTTTTCCGTCTTTTTTTACCTCTGTCCCAATATATTCTGTTTTTTGCTTCACTTTCCCACTTTCTCTGTAGGAAGTAACTCTATACAAATAGATATGCTCTCCTCGAGAGATTCGTCTTGTGAAGGTCATTGTAGTGTTAATATCACTACAAATATATAAAGGTTTCGTTTTGAATCAGCGACGAGAATTATTAAGATGTAGTGTTACAATAGGGCAAATCTGGG
>JAGLMD010000134.1 GCA_023140175.1 Nanobdellota archaeon
AGTGATTTCTTAATAACAAATAATACAATCGCTAATTTTACTGGAGAAGCTGGCAGAAGCGGCGATTGGCCAAATCAAGGAGATAGCGGCATTATAGCTAGTGGCATCTACTTAAGCAATTCTTCTAACAATAATTTAACTAATAATAATATTATGCAGATATACGGTGGAAAAGGGGGAACTGGGGGCTATAACAATTATGGAGGAGCAGGAGGCAATAGTCATGGAATTTATTTAGATTTGTCCTTAAATAATCTTCTTTATAATAATACGATAACTCAAATAGATGGTGGGAGGGCTGGACCAGGAACATTTGAGGGTGATGGAGGAACTGGTGGTATGGGTATTGGAATTTATTTGAGAAACTCTTCCAATAACAATTTAACTTATAACAACATCACTAATATTAACTTCGGTTTAGCAGGAGATGCAGGTATATTAGGAAATGAAGGCACAGATGGCCAAGCAGCAGCCCTTTACCTCACATCAGGAAGCAACAATACCATCTATTATAATTGGATATATAACAACTCCAATTATTCCATCTACAACAATCAGAACTTGAATATAACAACTGAACTTAATTATTTTGGTGTCAGCACATCAGCAGAGATGAACAGCTTAATCTACGATTACTATGATGATAACTCACTAGGCATAGTTGATTATAATCCTTATTACTTAGACACATCTTTTACAATAACATCAGACCAAGCACCAATCATAACAATAAATTCCCCAGTAAACAATTACAACTCTTCAAACTCAACAATAACCTTCAACATAACCATTGAATCCAACCAGACAATCACAAATATCAGCCTATATGCTAATTTCTCAGGAACATTTGTTATAAACGAAACCAATAGCACTGATGCAGGCAGTTATCTCTTTACAAAAGAAATCAATGACGGAAGCTATATATGGGCAATAGAAGCATGTGATGATGATAACTGCACCATAAGCTCTAACAGGACTATATTTATTGATAGTGTAAGCCCTTCTGTCACTGTATTATCCCCTGCCAATAACAGCTTGCTATCAACATCAAAAGTTGTTGTAAGGGCTTCTTATTCAGATAATAATTTAGTAAACTGCAAAGTACAGAATGATTCCGGCTTATGGTATGATATGGATAATGATAATCTAATATCTGGAACAGCCAACTATACCTTTACTAATTTAAGTGATGGAAGCCATAACATAACTATTAACTGCTCAGATAGTCTCTTATCTACAATAAAAACAATTAACATTAGCATAGATACTACTATTATAGATAATGATAAGCCATCTATATCTGTTACATTGCCTGTAAACAATTCTTACCCTGCTTCATCTACTGTTGCATTGAATGTTGACTTTAATGACAGCACAAATGTCAATTGCTATGCTAAACTAGATAGTAACAGCTGGCAGGATATGGACAATGATGCAACTACCTCAGGAATAGCTAACTACACTTTCTCAAATGTTGGAGAAGGAAACCATAATATAGCTGTTAACTGCACTGACTCATCTGATAATAATGCAACAGCTAATGTAAGCTTTACAGTTGATACTATTTATCCTGTTATTAACTTAATCTCTCCTGCTAATTCATCATCCTGGACATCTTCCTCAACAGTAACATTCAGCTATAATGTGACTGATGAAGACATTAACAGCTGCAGCTTGATAATAAACAATATTATCACTGAAAACGACACTTCCATAACTGTAAACACAACCCAAACAATCTCTAAATCATTGAGCAATGCTGATTATAACTGGAGCATAAACTGCAGTGATATGGCTGGAAATGAGAATAATTCAGAAACAAGAAGCCTGACTGTCAGCTATAGTGCTTCTACACCTCCTTCCATAAGTTCTGGCGGTGGTGGAGGAAGTGGTGGAGGAGGCAGCGCACCTTCTTCTTTGTATGAAAAAACAGTATCATGGCAAACAATGCCTAAAGGCATCAGGACCATGAATATAAGAAGCAGCTTTATTCCTTTCACAAGATTGGAGATTGATGTAAAGAAAGAGGTTACAGAAGAAGCTTCAGTAACAGTGAAGTTGTTAACAGAAAAACCAGCAGTGGAACTAATAGACACTAAAGTTTACAATTATCTCCAGATAGAAAAGACAAAGATAACTGATAATGATATTAATGAAGTAAAGATCAAGTTCAGAGTAAACAAATCATGGTTTAAAGATATTAAAAAAGAAGATATTGCCCTATACCGCCATACTAATGAATGGATAGAACTGCCAACAGAAATAAACAGCTCTGATGATAACTATGTCTATTATGAGGCAATTTCAAAAGGATTCAGCTATTTTGCAATAGCTGAAAAAGTAAAGGAAGTTGGTGAAGAGATAATTGAAGAAGGATGGAAAATCATAAATACAACAAAAGAAGAGGAGATAGAAGATATAGAAGAATCAACATCAGAAGATAAGAATTTGAGACTGCCCTGGATTATTGGCTCAATAATAGCAATAATAATATTAATAGCTGTAATTCCCAAGAAAAGAGGAATAAAAAAACAAATAAAGGCAATCTCAAAGCACATCAAAGCAGGCAATATCCAGGAAGCAAAGCAGGATTATAATAAATTAAAAGAAAAGTACAATTCAATATCAGCCAGGGAAAAAAAGAAGTATTATCCTGAGATAAAGCAGTTACTGGATAAGGTGAATGGGAGATAATATATTCAGGATTAAGGTTGTGTGTCAAATTAAGGTATTAAAGAAAAAATAACTCTTTTCATTCTTTCCACTATGTTGCATATGCAGAAGTTCCTGCTAATTGTTTAGGCTCTGTCAAAAATTATTCCTATATTTATTTCAGTAAATCGGCTGATTATCTCCTTGAAACCAAAGAAGGCATGAGAATTCTCATAGAAGCAGTGTTCCCCTGCCAATAGGCTGGATAAGTTCATTACAGCTAAACCTGAGCATTGAATTCCATAGAGTAATCAGCACCTGCCTGGTACACTTCCCTAAAAAAAGTATCTATTATTGATGATATAAACTTAGTATCTTTGCCAAACTGTATAATGCCAATAATTTCGTATCCTGTATTCACAAAAAAATATTCCTTTATTTTAATTTTTTCTGCTGTTTCGATGATTTTTTTGGGAGCATATAAGACATGTATATCTCCCCTATCATCATTGAGTTCGGAAGTAGATATACTTCTTTTCTTGAATCCTTCTTTTTTCAAAACATCAGCAAATCGTTCCTTAATTTCTTCATGTAGAAAAAAATTGAAATAAAAAATACCGGTTTTAGACTGCCTTACCAGAATAGTAGTATCAGAGTCCTTGACTCTTATCTTCAAAACAAAATCCAGATCTGCCATTGACTTCATAAACCTCGTCAGATTTTCCTTTATAATCTTCCGTTGCATGCTCCCAGCCGCAGCTTCTTTGTTTGGAGTTTTCTTCTTAGATACTTTCTTATCCGAGAGTAAGAGAGCTGCAATAAGCTTCGGCTTTATCTGCTTCCATTTTTCAATCGCTTGATCAAGCAATTCTTGTAAAATGTGCTCATCCCACACCAGGACTCCTGATCTTGCTTCAGCTTGGGTCACTTTCCTGGATACTTTTGTACCGGACAATAGTAGTAGAATCCTGTCAGCTTGTATAATCTTATTTTTTTCTTTCCACTCACTAACTGCCTCTTTTAATGGTAATCCACTTTTTATACATTTAACAAAAAGTGCCTTATTTTTAATCTTGACAAATAAATCAGCTTTATGCCCTTTTATCCGCTTATTCATGATTGGCAAAAAACCCGCAATTTTGAATAATCTTTCCAGATCCTTTTGTACTGCTGTAAACTCCATCTTAACCATTTAATTTTCTCCTGATTTACAAATGTTACCCCTCATATCCGATCTGATTCAGGCCTATTTTTTACAGGCATAAAGGTCGGCAGCCAAAACTTAAATGCATTGTACATCCCATAAACACATTCTAAGTTGATAGTTACAACCAAATAGCCCTTCCCTAATATGCCAGAAACTTATCATCCAGCTTGTGATCAGTGGCAAGCTCTGCTTGCCCATCATATGTTAAGGATAGTGATTTTCTGAGCATGGACTTATAAAGTAATTGATAATAATCATTTTACGATTCTCAATAGGCAGGTTTAGCAGTACCATTCCTGACTTTATGCCATTGCGCAACTATTCTTTTTTTAATATCATTGGAGGATGCATTTTGATAAAGCTCAAGTATCTTGTTATGGATCTCATTTGCCTCATGCAATTCGTTGCTTAAAATAAGTTTCTTTTCCTGTTCCATCAGATTCTGAGCTTCTTTAATCAGTTTAGAATTTCCATCTTTATTTTTCTTATCTGATGTTTTTACTTCAAATATGCTAAGTTCTTTGTCAAACAATGCATCCTTAAGAACAGCAATTTCCTTATTTAGCTTATTAATTGTCTTGGCAGATTCTTCTTTTGTAAGCCGATCCTCTATCTTTATGATAGCATTATCGAATGATTTTACAAGATCATTGGTAATTCCTTCTAAAGAAGATATTTTATCATCATGAGTTCCGATGTCTGAAAGCTTCTGATTTACCTCAAAAAACATTTGTTCCATCTTTGCTGTCATACGCTGGGATTCCCTCTTTATATTCTCCATAGTTTTTATATGTTCATCCATAGTTTTTAGACTTTTTAGCAGATTATCAAAACTCTGTATTCTGCTCATCATTTTCCTGTATTTAGCAAGCTCCGACATAAGGTTCTTTAACAAACTGTTGGTTTCTTCTATCCTGGCCTGATTCTTCATAATTAGAATGTCTTTTTCCTCAAATTTTTTTTCTAGTTTCTCTGGCTTGATGTCGTGAACCGCACCTTTCATTGACTCAAATTCTATCTCCATCTTATCAAAGAATCTTTCTCTTTCAACAATCGTGGAACGTAATTCACCGACATGCTCATTTATATCCGCTATTCTTTCATTTATTGCCTTCTCATTATCTTCCTTCAATTCGAATTTCCCTTCAAGCTTTTCGACAGTTACAATGAGTTGATCAATTGATTTCTTATTCTGCCTGAGCATTACTGAGATATCATGAATAGAAATATCAACGCTGCTTTCTTTATTAGGGTTCTTGTCTGCTTTTTTTTCATTTTCTCTCTGCGTAGCTTTTACCAGTATTTTATGCAGCAATCCCTTTCTCTTTTCTTCCTTTTTTTCCAATTTTCCAAATTCCTCAGAAGAAAAAGTATTTTGTGCCCTTTCCTTATCACCTATTATTTCTTCCATTTTTACAAGATAATTAGATAATTTAGTTCATCAAACTTAAAGATTTATACTAACTTAATAATGGTTACAGCCCCTTTATCTTCTTTTCCTTTTTCAGGTTTTCTGTCAGGGAG
>JAGLMD010000135.1 GCA_023140175.1 Nanobdellota archaeon
GTATACAAAAACGTAACATTTATATATTAGCTTGTTTATAATTTTATATAAGAAAAAGATAGCCATGCTTGCTAAAATAATCTTTTTTCTTATAAAAACAATATGAGGTGCTAAAAAAATGGATTTTATCATTGAATCGGCTGTAAAACAGGCACAAGATATCATGCCAGATATACAGATAGGTAGTGTAAACATAAAGGTTATGGGCTGCGGCGGAGCAGGCTCGAATATGGTAGGCTGGCTTTACAGAAAAGGCATTAAGGGAGCCGAAATCATTGCTACAAATACTGATCAACAACATCTTAATATAACTGAAGCTGATAAGAAATTCCTTATTGGAGCAGAAATTACCCGGGGCTTAGGCTGCGGGGGCTTTCCTCAAAAAGGAGCTGAAGCTGCAAAGGAATCAATAGCCCAGATAAAAGATGCTCTGAGAAGTGCAGAGATGATTTTTGTCTGCGCAGGAATGGGCGGCGGAACAGGAACAGGCTCAGCTCCAATCATTGCTCAAGTTGCAAAGGAAAATGGTTCCATTGTGATTGGAACAGTGACCATGCCTTTTAATATTGAACGTGCAAGAATTGATAAAGCTGAATTTGGCTTGCAGCAATTAAGAGAAGTGTGTGATACAGTCATTGTAATTGACAATAATAGGTTAGTCTCAATAGCTGGAAATCTTCCAGTTCAGCAGGCATTTGCAGTGGCCAATGAGCTTATTTCAACAATGATCAAAGGAATAGTAGAGACTATAGCTGTCCCAAGCTTGGTTAATCTTGACTTTGCAGATGTTAAAGCCATAATGACAAATGGGGGAGTAGCAGCTATCGGTGTAGGAGCTTCTGACACCAAGAACAGGGTTGAAGAAGCAGTAAGGGGAGCATTGGCAAATCCTTTATTGGAAATTTCATATAAGGGTGCAACAGGTTCTTTGATACAGATTGAAGGCGGCCCTGATATGACCTTAGACGAAGTAAACCAGATAGGTGAGCTTGTCACAGAAAACCTTGACCCTGATGCAAATGTTATCTGGGGAGCTCGTGTGAGGGAAGAGATGGCAGGAAAGCTTACTGTAATGACAATTATGACAGGCGTCAAAAGCCCATGGATTCTAGGCAAAGTATCTGAGAGAGAAAAAGAGGTAGAAGAAAGTGAAATTGGCGGCGAGCTTGGAATAAGGATGGTATAAATGGGGGACAACCCTATAATAGACGGCGTTGTTTCTAATCTTGTTAATGAGGTAACTAATACAATAAAGAAACAGGACGAATCAGAGAGTTTTAAAAAACTCCTGCCTTCTTTATTGAGCAAAGGCATCGATAATGTCGATCTTTCTATGTTTAGTTATGGGATGAAGAATGATGTTCTGAATGCTATGGGCGATGAATATCTGAGGCGGGGAAATTTAGATGAAGCCCAGAAAGCATTTGTGCTTGCCAGCAACCAGTTAAAGCTGGTCAGTGTCGGAGATGAATTTATAACTCTTGGATTGTATAGCAAGGCAATTGAATCATATAAATTATCAGATAATAAAGGCAGATTATTGTCTATGGGCAGGAAATGTTTAGAAGAAGGCAGATTCAAAAGCGCTATAGAATCATTTAAAGCAGCGGGCGACAGAGAAGGGTTGACTTGTTTAGGCTCTGCATGTATCGACCGTGGAAAATTTGATATTGCATTTGAGATATTCTCTGCGCTTGATGATACAGGTAAGCTCAAAAGGCTTGGTGATGCATGTCTGAAAGAACAGGATTATATGACTGCTGCTAAGATATTCAGAAAGATTGATGATAAGGAAAAGCTTAATGCAATTGGTGAACTTTGTTTAAAGAATTGCCAGGTTGGGTTCGCAAGAGAAATGTTCCAGCTGGCTGAGAATTTTTCAATGCTTAAGTTCATAAATGAAAACCTTGCAGGTTAAAATGGATAAAAAACCTAATATCTTATGGATATAAAGTTAATGAAATCAGAGCTGAGCTTATTGAGGCAAAACATAAAATAGCTTGCATGTATGAAGAGATTGATGTATTGCAGAGCATAAAGAGAAACATAGTCTAATAGAAAATGGAAGAAACAACTAATACAGATTATTTGATGGAGAAGAAGATAGGATATCTTATAGATATGAAAGTCAACAAGCTGAAGAATGAACTCTCTGAAGCATTAAACAAGATAACTCATATGACTGAAGACATCACAGTCTTAAAAAATAAAGTCCAGAGACTTAATATAGGAGTTAGTCCTCAGACTAAATTGGCTGCCAGTCCTACTGGACAAAGTATTTCTCAACAACCTGCTCAACAGCCACAGCAGAAAGATGAATTCAACCAAAGGACAGGCGAGTTCACATCAGAAGATGTTTCTATAGAGAAGATGTTCTATTTCGGGAATAAGTGATGGCTGGTATGTTTTATTTTTAGTTATTTTTCTCACTTTTACAATACAAAAAAATGGAATTTAATATCGCGATCGCTGTTTAATCCTTTTTCTATACGATGCATGGGAAAATTTCGTCCAAAAACTTAGTCCACGGAACAAATATATTTATATCCTGCACCCCCAATCAATTTAGGCATATGATGGTTCTATTTCAATTTTATCGAACATAAATAGTGTGCGGGACAGTAAAACTCAACTTCCTGCCCAAAATAGATTATGCCATGCATAAATTATTGCATTAGCAGTATCAATCCTATCTGGCTTTTTCTGAAATATCTTCCAGCCTGTCCTCTTCTTGTCCTCAGAAAAACCGCTTTCAGATTGATTCCTCTGAAAGTAATCCTTCAAGAACAGTTTAGTATTGTCTACAAAGCAAGTAATCATCTTTTCCCATTCGCCTAAGCCAATATTTACAATATTGCTTTTCGGTACAATGAAGAACTTGATATTCCCAACTTGCTCTAGAAAGCTGCCCTGTTCTTAAGAATGTTAAATATTTGGGAACAGTAGAAAAAATACTAGAATTATTTGAGTTCTATGAGAAGAACAAGAAGTAATCATGCATCTTTACTGTCCCACACACATTGAAATAGGAACTTTTATATATAATAACTATATAATAAGCTATATATTAGTTATATAGGTGATAAATATGCCAACAACAATACAAATAGAAAAGGACACTTTGAATAAATTAAAAACATTTAAGGAATATAACCGGGAAAGCTATAATGAAGTTATAAACAAATTAATGAAGTTGAAAGAAATGAGCGGACTTAAATTAACAGAACAAACAAAGAAAGACATAGATGAAGCAAGAAAAGAGAAAGATATTCCTCTAAGTGAAGCGATTAAAGAGCTGGGTGTCAAGATTGACTTATGATGTTAAGATCAAACCTAAAGCACTCAAGCAACTTAAAAAATTACCGAAAGAGATTACTGAAAGAATTCTAAAGAAAGTAGTATTCATTAAAGATACTCCTCAGAGTTTTATGAAAAAATTAGAATCCAAAAATATATGGCGTTTAAGAGTTGGCGATTATAGGGTATTAATAGATATCTATGAAGATAAAAGATTAATAGAGATTATTAAGGTTGGGCATAGAAAAGAGATTTATGAGAATATCTGAAATGACTTTTATTTAAATCCCAACACTGAATCATATCGTGAATTGCGATGATTAGTGTATATTATTTAATGCAATTCACTAGATTGATAATTGCGCCTATTTTATACTAATTAGCGCAATTATCAATAGTTCTTCTGTTGAATCTGACCGCTGATATCAATCTGAATTATCATCCAGAAAACGAGATGGTGATTTTATTTAAACCTTTCTCAGCTCCCTTCCCCTTGTCATTCATTTCATTGCACTCACCCAAAGCTGCGCTTACAAGAAGTCTCTCATTCAACTCGCCCGGCTTCCAAAGTAATCTCCAATAATTTTATATACAAATAACTTAATTTCCTTCTTATGAAACATTTGAAAATCAGGCTTATCAAAAACAATGAATTGAATGATGTTTTTAAGATCCGCGATATTGTGTTTATCAAAGGCCAGAAAGTACCGAAAGAACGAGACAGGGGAAAGCTTGACAATTATGCAGATAACTATGCTAAACATTTCATAGTTCTATACAATAACAGGCATATCGGATGTGCGAGAGTTAGATTTCTGAACAATAAAGCAAAGTTGGAAAGAATGGCAATTTTGAAAAAATACCGTAGAAAAGGTTTTGGAAAGCAGCTTCTGAAACATCTTATTTCCTATTGCAAAAGGAATAAAGTAAAAGAAATTTACTGTCATGCTCAATACTACATAAGAAATTACTATAAATCCTGTGGATTCAAACAGAGAGGAAAAACCTTCATGGATGCAAACATGAAACACATAGGGATGTTCTTGAAAAAATAAACCTTTCTCCACTCACCCCCTCTATTCTATTCCTTCACTTATTCATTCCAGAGTTTTCCAAAACACTACCCACCACCCCTTTTCTACGAAACCAGACTCCTCCATTCAGTCCTTCGGTCATTCCATTCGCTACATTCGTCAGTCGTTTCAGAAGGTTTAATATCTCTCACTTACTCATTCGTCACTCCCCCCGCAAGGTTTAATGCTCATCACTCCTGCATTTGTTGTACCGAAAAGAGCAGATACACAAGTATTTGCTTTTTTTCGGTTTTCTAACTATCATTCGTTGATGTTAGAAGAACCAGGATATAAACAGTGTCTAAAACAATAAGATTTAAATATCTTCTGAACTAGATTATGTTTTATGAGGCGAAAAGCAAGTTCAAAAAACAAGATAACAGGCACAACGAACAAGAAAATAGGGCCTTTTGTTGTTATCCTGGTATTTTGGGTGGCGTTATTTCTTTTTGTTATGGCTGGTTATTCGGGAAGCCTCGGAATTGAGACAATTACCGGCTTTGCTGTGATGGAGGATGGCACGCCTACACCCATGGGTGCTCAGTCAATCGCTATACTTATTCTTTTTTTCACTAATCTTGTAACTATGTTTTTTCTTATTCGGGAAAGGGCTGTTAAATAAGGCGAAGTTGAGTATTATATTCTCTAAATGTTAATGAGGTTGAGCCAGCTAGTTATGGCAGCTGTCGGCCGTTTCCGAAGGAATCATAGTAAATAGGGATATACCGGGCTGCGCTCGTTTGCAACGACCCTCGGCCAGCCAGCACCATGGCTGGCTCAACTTACTTTTGCTTAAGTTGATATGTCGGAAATATACCACTAGTTTTT
>JAGLMD010000136.1 GCA_023140175.1 Nanobdellota archaeon
GAAGAAACTATGTTGAAAATGGGCGATGAAGACCTCCCAATTTATTGGGAGGATAGCCCATTTTCCTTAAAAGAAAATTTATTTATCTAGTATGCCTAATGATTTGTTTGTCAATTCTATGCTTTCTTCTGCATCTTTGAAGCCCATTGATGCCCTAATTGCATCTATATTCTCGCATATGACATCAGATTCCTGATGGACTGCCTGGAGATAAAGCAATTTATTGCCATGAACTCCGATAGCTTCCTTCCATATGCATATTTCCGGCATATCCCCTCTTTCATAGCCTAAGTCTTTTGCCAGCTCCATTATCTCTGCTGTTGATCTTACCATAGAGGCGTTATCTACAATCCTTATTCTTTGGGTCTTATTAAAAAGATCTAGAACATCATCTACTTTAGGGGTATTTTTACATTCACATGTTATTGTGTGGACATGCATCAATGTGGAGCTGACAGATAAAGCTGTTGTGAATATCTGCACATCCGGCAGAACTGTCTGCACATCAGGGCCATGATGAGAAGGCAGTTCTAAAACAGGAACAACTGCATTTATTGGGCCATGCCTAATATCCCATGGATCTGCCCCTCTTCGAATCATTGTTGCATAGACTTCCTTAATGCCATATTTTTTGTTTATTTCGTTTAAGGTTCTTGCCAGGCCGGTTGTATTGCAGCTTACAACCCTTATGTAATCTTTGTTTATGCATTTATCATAATTGCATTGCGCCACAAAACTCACTTCAGCAACTTTGGGTTTTTCCCCGCCCTGAAAAATAGCCTTTACTTTATTTGGTAAATAGTATTTTTCTTTATTTTCTGCCCCTATTTTTTTTGGAGCTGTATCAACTATTATATCTACTTTCTTAAGAAGGTCTTCAACTGTTCCGGCAAGCTTTATTCCATTTTCTTTCAATGCTGAGCCATTATCGACAGAATAGATAGGATAGCCTTTTCCTTGTGCGCTTTTTATTCTCCAGTTATAGCTTCTGCCTGTTACACCAATCAATTCCATATCTTCCTGGAGCATTACTGCATCCGCTACTCTCTTACCTATTGTGCCAAAGCCCATTATGCCTACTTTGATTTTATCTGCCATAGTATCTCCCCCACCTAAATTTTCTTTCTTACAATAGAAGCAGTTCCTTCTGATTTGAATGCTTTGATATGGTCTGAGGCTGCCTTATATGCTTTATCTTCTATTTCCTGCCTGCATTCTTCAGACATCGAGTATATCCTGTCAAAGAATACTTTTGGAGCATATTTTGCGTTCTTGCCGAATATTTCTTCTGGTTTTTTGCCTTCTATGGGCTTATTTTCCTGGACCCAATCATACATTTCCTGCCATAGGCCATTATGATATTTTTTCAATGCATCAAAGACAATATTCTGAAATAGGGTTGCGACATTGCCCTTTAATATATCTCCATGAGGGAACTTATCTCTTATTATTTCCAATGGAGTTCCGGTTATTCCGTGCTGCGCTATCCTTACATCGAAGTTATTGTCTCTTAGAGCTTTAGCAACTGCTTTTGTCTGCTCAATATTTATCGTTGTTTGAGCAATTGAATTCCCTTTCTCATCAAATATGTTTCCATGGGTTGAGCCATTAGCAATTGCTATGAGGTTTGGGCGGATATCTGCTTCAGTTAATTTTTTGATATATGTGGCTGCTTCTTCAGGGCTGGTAAGAATCATGCCTTCTGTGCCTTTTCTTCCTATCTCGCCTACCTCTACTTCTAAACCAAATTCTTTGCCTTTCATATTTTCCTTTATGAAATTTCCAATCTCAATTGTAGCTTTAATATTTGGGGCCAATTCTTCTTCTATTGTTTTGCCTTCAAAATTAAAAAGATGAGAAGCATCAATAGCAAAGCTGGTATAACCTGCCTGTATCTGAGCAGTAATCATGTCTTTAACTTCCTGCATCTCTTCTGAGGTTCCTTTCTTTACTCCAATATGATCTGCGTGCAGTACCCAGATATCATGGCCTACTTTTTCATTAGCTTTTTTCAGGTTTTGGGATAATGTTGCAGGAGTCAATCCAGTATAACCGACCTTATGGCTGCATTCTGTCCTTGCTAATTCCATGACTAAGGCAGCATCAAGGTCTTTTGCAGCCCTGAAGATGCCTTCTGCAATTCCAATTGTTATTCGGGGGTTGCACGCCAGCACCATACACTCTTTATCTTTCAAAGCATTGAAAACTTTATTTCCGGGTAAGGGATCATTCATCATTATCACCTGTCTCGAAGAATATCTTAGCTTCTTCGTATCTTTCTTTTGGAACCTGCTTTAATTTACCGACTGCTTTTTCTAATGGGATAGAAACTATATCTGTTGCTTTCAATGCAGCCATCTTTCCAAACTCATGATTATCTATCATTCTTGCTGCATGCACGCCCAATCTTGTGCCTAAGACACGGTCAAATACTGTAGGCCGGCCGGCTCTCTGCAGATGGCCAAGAACAACATGCCTGCATTCTTTTCCTGTTTTTTCTTCAATCTCTTTTGCAAGCAGTTCTGCTATCCCTCCAAGCCTTACATTTCCAAAAGAATCTTTTTCTTTTGCCTGCAGTGCCATCGTGCCTTTTTTTGGTATGGCGCCTTCTGAAACAGCTATGACAGCATAACGCTTGCCTTTTTTCCACCTGTTATCTATCACTTTTATGATATCTTTAATATCAAAAGGCTCTTCAGGCAGCAGTATATATGATGCGCCCCCTGACATGCCTGCTTCTAAAGCCATCCAGCCAGCATGGCGGCCCATTATCTCGACAAAAATAACCCTATGGTGGGATTTTGCTGTTGTGTGGAGATTTTCTATGGCTTCACTAGCCCTTGATATTGCTGTGTTAAAGCCGAAGCAGTAATCTGTTTCTGAAAGGTCATTATCGATTGTTTTTGGCACACCAATAACATTAACACCTTCCTTGAAGAGCTTATTTGCAACCCCTAATGTATCATCTCCGCCAATAGCGACCAAATAATCGCAATTGAGTTCCTTTAATGTCTTTTTAACAATCTCAGGGCCATTCTCTATCTTATATGGGTTTGTTCTTGAGGTATGCAGGATTGTGCCGCCAGTCATATGTATATATTCTACCTGATCTAAGTCCATAAAACCGCAATGTTTGCTGTCTATAAGCCCTTTCCAGCCATCTAGAATACCCAGAACATCATAACCAAGCTTTTTTGCAGTTATAACAAGGCCCCTAATAACAGCATTAAGGCCCGGAGCGTCTCCTCCGCCTGTAAGAACAGCTATCTGTTTTTGTTTAGAGCCAGTAATTGACATTTAATCTCACCTAAATTATTGACTTCTAGCTAATATATAAAGTTTATGAAGGTGGGATAAAGGAACGCTTTGAAAACCCCCTAATCCTTATATCTCCTAACCTTCTTTTCTCGTCGAGAACGAAAGATATAAATAGTAGTATATCGACGATAGATGTATAAACTAAAGAGGTGATTCTGAATTGGTTTTCAGAAAACAAAATGAACATCAAACTCAGCTTCTGAATTCTGATAAGATGTATGAAACTCTAATTGATGATGATATCTTTGAAAAATATGGCAAAGAAGCCAATATGATTGCCTGCCTGAATAATATTCGGGTAAAGAGAATGGGGAAAGGCGGCTTAAAGTTCGAATTTCCTATAAGGAAATGCAGATTATAGGATAATTTAAGCAGGATAATGGGATTTTTCTGTTTAGATTAGAGAAACTACTTTTTTAATGTGGTTTTTCAAAGCATTCGATACGAAATAAAAGATATATTTATAAAAGATTAAAAAATTCAAATTGAAAAAGAGGGCCAGATTCGCCATTTCTAAATGGGGGGCTTATAATTTAATACTTCGTAGGAAGTAACTATAAAATGATAATAGGGGTACCAAAAGAAACAAAGATAGGGGAATTTAGGGTAGCTCTGATTCCGGAACATGTAAGGAGATTGACTAATGCAGGCCATACTGTTTTTGTTGAGAGGAATGCTGGTAGGAAATGTAAGTTCTCAAACAGGGATTATGAAAAAGAGGGTGCTTTGATAGTTGATGATGTTTATGACTGTGAGATGATTGTTAGAGTAAAAGAGCCTCCGCTTGCAACTATTAAGAAGAATCAAACGATAATGGGCTACCTTCATATGGAGAAAGGCCAGAACATGGTATTATTGAAAAAGCTGCTTGACCAGAATACAGTAAGTTATGCTTATGAAGAGTTGAGAGATGAGAAAAAGAATAGGCTGGTTAATTTAGGAATTGAAGCAGGCATTGTAGGGATGTATGAAGGAATCAGATTATATGGTAAAATTCTTGAAAAGAAGGGGTCTGTTAACAGGTTCAAGAAACTAAAGCCTATCAAAAGTTATTTTTGTGTTCAGGATGTATATAAAGCACTTAAAGAGGCAAATGTCCATAATAATGTTAATGTCTATATCCTTGGCAAGGGAAGAGTTTCTTTTGGTGCGCAAGAAGTGCTGAAATATACTGATATAAAGCCTAATGTACTTTATAGGGATAAGACAGTTTTTATTGACCAATACCTGCCAAAGGCTGACATTATTGTCAATGCAGTTGACTGGTATCCCTGGGAGTCAAGAATAATCACAAAGAATATGCTGAAACTGATGAAGAAGACTGCTGTTATTATTGATATCAGCTGTGATGAGAATGGAGCAATAGAAAGCTGTATTCCAACAACATGGCAAAAGCCCACATATGTGTTCAATGGGATAACACATTACTGTGTTGATAATCTTCCTTCTGCTATACCAAGAGATGCTTCTATACATCTAAGTTCTATGATCATTGAGCATGTTCTCAAAGTTGCAAATAATGAGGAGTTGGAGACTGGATTGATGACTAAGAATGGAATATTTGAATATGCCAGAAAGGAAGGAAAATTAGCTGAGTTTGAGGGGGAGTTAATAGCTGTTGAAGAGAGTGTTTAAGCTGCTTTTTTATTAGAATAACCTTCTGTTTTTAAGAAATTATCAATTATATATGAAGGTGTTTTTCCTCCAGGATGGCCTTGCACAGAGATACTTCCATCGTCATATCTTATGGCTTCTGCTGTTTCAACTTCTTTTCCACCTTCTAGTGTTTGTTTACTAGTTGCTATAACCTCTGCATTTTTCGGGGCTTCTGTAACAGCTAATGTATGGTATTTTTCTATAGCTGCCTGGCCTTGTTCGCCCACAACAGGATCATCAGTTTTTATTTCCATATATCCTTTTCCTTTTTGGTAGTCAGATAAGCGTTCAACTTTACCACCTTCTTGTTCTGCCTTCCATTGATGCGAATGGCAGATATATAATTTATTAGCAGAGATATTTCCTTTGATAGGGTCGCCTTTCCCACCAGTATGTATGAGGCGATCTGTTTCTCCAATATGTGCCAGGTTTTCAAGTTCAGAAGCTTTATAGGTATCTACTTTATAGGCTTGGCCTGGGTTGTCCTTGTTGAATTGTTTGACTTTTTTTTCTATGCCCTCACTAAATATACTATCATAATCAACAATAGCTAATCTATTTTTAGCGCCTTTGGGGCCGGTAGTTCTATGCGGTTGGGATGTACTATATTCCTTTCCTTTATACTCAAGGGTCCCTTTTTCCATTTTAATGGGATATTTGAAAGGAATTATTTAAATATTTGTATGGAAGAAAGGAGTTGAGTGATTTCTTAGACCAACAACTAGGGCTTAAAAAATCAAAAGGGAATTATAGTACAAACAGCCAATACAGCAAAGCAGCATGATTTTATTAAGCTGAGATGTGTTTTCTTAGATAGGATGCAATTGGAAGCTTATTTGCAAGCTCATTTTTTTCTTTTTTTGTCAGATGTGAAAAGCCCAATGTTTTTTTCCCGCAATCATTACAGACAAAGGGATTTGCCAGCTCATACTCTGTGGTGCGGTAATCCATATTTATTTTTTCTCCTGATCGTATATCCCTGGATGCCATAAGATATTTTTCTTTATCCCTAACTAATGTCGGGTCTTTACAGCTATGTTCTACATAACTACAGCCAATTATGTGGATATTATCATCAATCTGAGTTGTATATCTGAATGCTCGATTTACTTTAGAGCCTGTTGGATAAATAACCTGTGTTCCTTTTTTTATTGGTTCTTTTGCAAAGTAAACTTTTCCTTGCTCGGTTTCCTTTAATGCCACACTATCAATAATGGTATTTCTTGTTAGTTGAGGAAAGTCAATCAGATTGTCTACTGTATTGATTATATGAATAATCTCATCTGGAATCTTAAAAATACCATCATATTGCATAAGTGGGTGTTTTGCCATCCTCAGGAAGTTTTCAAGTAATTGTTCAGAGTTTAGTTTTCCTTTAAAATCGTAATTAACCCCAGGATGCCAGGATGGATTGAATTCTGGATGCATTTGCATCAAACAACTAATCACATTGGGGTCTTCATGTGAAGCCAGAATTGTATTTCCACTTGGGTCTGTCAATAGTTTTCTAAATGGAGAATCTGTTTTGACAATATCAAAATCATGGCATTCCTGTGAAACTAATTTGCCCAAATCTACGTTTCTCAATATAGGGTCATTGGAGTTTAGTTTTTCCAGGAGATAGTCAGAATGAACACTCTTTCTTGGTTTTTTAGATTCTTCTATTGCATCATCGCCCCATAGATGAACTGCTTTAATTTGGGCTCCGAGGGTCAGGTAAAGAATAGGAATGTTTTCATCTTCGCAGATATCGGTAAGTTCATTCTCACGATCCAATTCTTTATTGCCCCTTATCCTAGTGAAGCCTGAGGCTGAAATAACTGCTTTATACTCTTTGAGGTCTACTTTTCCGAGGCCTTTATAGCTTTTAACATCTGCCAGAAAACGGTTTTCGAATAATATGTTAATTAAATCTATAACAAAGTAACTTTGTTTTCCTTTATGTAAATGGTCTATGACAAGTATTTGTTCCATAGGAACTAGGGGTCTAATAAGATATTTAAATATATTTATTAAGCTGTTAGGTTAGCGAGACCTAAAGAATAAAAAAAATTATCCCAATTTTTTCTAAAGAGTTTTTAGCTCTGGAAGAACTAGCTTCAAAAAATGTTCAGGTCAAAGACTTTTATTATATTAGCTGATCATTAAATTCTATCTATTTTTTTCTATAGGGTTTCTACTGTATCTAATAAAAACTAATCTCTTCCCCCTGCTATCTGCTCTATCTTTGCAAAAACATTCTCCATTAATTTGTATGCTGATAAATCTTTATCATATTCTGGATGCATCATAAATAACACAGCCATGATTGCAGGATCCTCATGAACTGCTATAGATGGTCCTGCTGATTTGAAATAAGGATAAACCAATGGATTGAAAGGACTTCCTTCTAGCTTACTTTTATACCGCCTATATTCTCTTGCAGCTAAATCTTTGATATTAACATCTTTCAATAACCAGTTCTTATCTGCTACTGGCAAATTAGTTAGCTTGTAGCCCGCATGAACATCAAATCTTTTCCTTTCTTCAGGTAATTTAGAATAATCTCCGCCAGTATAAAAGGCTAAGACTTCACTTCCATGAGTAAACCCCACAACCGGAATTTTTTCATCTATACATTTATCGTATACTTCACAAGTGGGTTTCAAAGCAGGATTAATCTCTCGTGTTTGAGCATCCTCTTTTTCCTTTTCAGTATCCCTAATATGATTGTATCCAGAAGCATAAAAGACTGCTGCGAAATCTGCCGGATTTAAGTTATTGGAATCAAGAGTGCGATAATCTATCAATTCAGGTTTAAAACCATGTTCTTCTATTCTCTTTACTAATCCGCCTTTTCCATCAGTATTTTTTGAATCATTAACTACAAACCAACTGGTTTTATTATCTTTCTGTGGAAAATCTATGACTGCTATTCTTCTGTTCATTTTAGATAAAATAATGTAAATCACTATTTAAACCTTTCTATTTTAACTACTACATAGAAACAACATCATATCTTCTTAGAAAGCTTTAATGTATAATCTTCATATCCTAGTTTCTTATAGAGATCTAAAGCTGGTTTGTTATCAACATGAATCTCTAATGAGATGTGCTGTGTGCCGGCATCTTTAAGCCATTCTTCTGCTTTTTTAATCAGTTTTTTGGCAATTCCTTTTTTTCTGTATTCTTCTAAAATATATAGATTGCTTATGTATCCCTTTTTCTTGAATTTGGATATTGGCAAAGGCTTGAACCACTGTGCAAGTATCAAGGCAATAACTTTGCTGCTGTCAACTGCTATAAAGACCCCTCTTGACTTATAAAACAGGTCTTTCTTAAGATATCTGAAATAATCTTCTTTGTTATCTTCAATAGGCCTGATGCTTTCGCTGTATTTGAGTTCTTCTTTTTTTGAAAGAAGCTTTATCTCTTTCAAAGCTTCAAAATCATCTAAGGCCGCTCTTTTTATAATCATTTTCCGTAATCAGCTATTATCTCTTTTATTAAAAATCTGCTTAAATTGAATCTTCTTGTCTTTGGAAAGCCAGGAAATGTATTCACTTCAATGAACATCACATTCTTTTTGTCTGAGCAGAACATCATATCAACCCCCCCAAAATTAAGGCCCAAAGCTTTTACTGATTTTATTGCAGCTTTCTCTGCTTCTTTTAATTGATTTTTTGGAAGCTTGTTCACAAAGCCTTTTCTTTCTCCTCTGGCGCCTTGCGAGATGTTTGTTGTTGCTGCATCTTCGCTGTTAGTCCTTCCGTAAGAATATAATACCTTATCCTTGTATACATACATCCTTAAGTCGAACTTTCTTCTGTTTATTATCAATGAATCTATTGCATCTTCAACTATTATATCCTTCTTTAGAATCTCTCTCAAGAACTGAATTTTATCTGTTATGTCGATAAATGTCCAGCCATAATCAGATTTCTTGCTTATAATCTTATTATTCCTGAACCGGAAATTAGTCAGCCATTTTCCTTTCTCTAAGTAAGTTATGCCTTTTCCCATACTGCCAAATCTTACTTTTATGAATAACTTAATTCCTTTATCTAATAAATGAATTATCTCTTTTGTTTTCCTGGCCTTATATGATTTAGGAACAAGAACTCCTTTTTTTTGGACTAATTGTTTTGT
>JAGLMD010000137.1 GCA_023140175.1 Nanobdellota archaeon
ATATCCCAGAATTTCTTGAATTTGTCATAGAAAGACTTGCTGCCATATACACCCTTGTATTTTTTAGGCTCTATGTACTTATCCCAATACTCATAAGGAAAGCAAGGAATGATTAGGATCTCTTTTGTATCTACTCTTGGTAATCTTCCATTTATTATTGAGAAATAATCAATACTTCTAAATGCAATCCTGCTTCCATAAAAAAATCTCTTTTGTTTTATTATCTTCTTAAAAGTATCAAAATCTTTTTTATCACCTATCACTAAAAGGGTCTTTGTTTTCTTCCTCATTCTTTCTATTGTTCAATATTTCACTTATAAATCTTTAGGAAAAGAATAAAAAAGAGACAGCATTAGATGGCTTATATGGAAGAAGTGCCTAAATTTAAATGCTCTGCCTGCGGAAAGTGCTGCAGGATAAGGGGATTTAGTTCTGAAGAAAAGAAGAAGTTTGTTGAAGAGTATGGTTATGGAAAGATGCCAATTGTTCATGTTGTTCCTATTGATGAGATAAGTTTTCCATTGTGGGATTTTGAGGCAAAGAGATTTAAGGAATATGAGAATGATAAAAAAATAGATGCAAATATAAGGCCATCGAAGGGAATAATGGATTTGAATTCTGACAGATTCATTGTCCTCAATTATCATATGAATTCTGAAGAATGCCCCTTTTTATCAGAAGACGGGAAATGTTCAATATATGAAAAGAGAAGGGCTTTTATCTGCAGCCTTTTTCCATTCAACAGAAGCCCTTTTCTTGATATCGGCAAAAAAGAGGGCAATGATATCTTTGGAGACTGCCCAAATATATTAAAGATCATTGATAAACTGGACTATGAGAATAAAAAAACTTTTGTGAGCCAGCTGTATGGTTCTTTTGGCCAGACTTTTTTAGCTGCTGTGCAGCATGATCATATAATAGAATGGAGCAACAGGCTGGTAATAGATATGATGAAGAATAAAGTGATAAGGCCGGCTATAAATTACCCTTATGCATTTCTTCTGAAAAGAATCGAGAATGCTGAAAAAATAGATTTTACAGATTTTATTGTTGAGGCTGGAATAATGAAAAAAGATGATCCTATAGGGGTTATAAAAAAGTTTGAGTCTTTTGCTGATGCGAAAAAAATTGTTGAAGAGTACTTAGACGACAAAAACCTTTTTAAATAAAAGCATCATATAGTGGAATAAATGGTATCTAGATCTGAAATGAAAGCCCTTGAGGATGAAGCTGAGGCAAAAGGAACTTCTAAATTTACACTTATGGAGAATGCTGGAAGAAAGATTGCTGAGGTTCTTGAAGAAAAGTATGAGCTTAAAGATAAAAGAATATTGGTTGTGTGCTATCACGGAAATAACGGCGGAGACGGCTTTGTTGCTGCAAGATATTTAGCTGAGAAAGCTGAAGTCGAGGTGCTTTTTCTTGGAGATGAGACCAAATTCAAACCTGAAGCAGAAGATAATTTCAAAAAGATTGAGGAAAATGTCCTGATACAGTTTATAGGCTTAGATTATGTTCATTTCGATGATTATGATGTAATCATAGATGCGATGCTGGGGACAGGAATAGAAGGAGCATTAAAACCTGCAATCCTGTCTACAATAGAAGGGATAAATGAATCTAAGGCTTTTAAGATAAGTGTTGATGTTCCCACAGGCCTTAATCCAGACACAGGAGAAATAAATGATATTGCTGTTAATGCAGACCTAATTATCACTTTTCATGATCTCAAGGATGGGCTGAAGGATCTGAAGGAAAAGACTGTTGTTGTGGATATCGGGATTCCTAATGATATCTAGATCTGTATGGTTCTAACTCTGGATTATTTCTTCTTGGTTGTTTCATGGTGTGATAATTCTCCCTTTTTTTAGATGAGATGTTTTCCTTATAGTCTAACTCACCCCGTATCTTCATAATATCCTTATCTTTTAATATGCCATTTATCAATCCAGTATAGTTAGGTAAATCATATTTCTTATAACGACGCCGAACATCTTCACTGTCCCGATATACATTATATAATTGTTCATCATGCCACAAAGCCCTTTCACTCCCTCTTGCCCTTAAAAAAATGAGTTTATCATTAGTGTCAATATAACTCTCTTCATTAAGATGGATTTTTACTTTAGTGTCCATCATAAGGATGGACCAAATATATAATTCCCTTACTAAAAAATTGGAGTAGATATATTGTTGAGAGTGTGAACGTGGTGGTTTGAAATTTAAAATATATTCGGCAGATTTGTTTAATTTCTTCTCAAGAGAATGTAATCTTCTGTTTAGAAATTCATGGTATTTCTTTTTTTTGCGTGAAGGAATAACTAATTTGTAATCTTTTAGGCATGTCTTTATCACACTATCTAAAGTTATCACATCTTCTGAAGTTTTTTCCATATTATGGAAGAAATTAATGCGGCTTATTAAATGCTACTATTTAGTAGTGATGTATATAGTTGGATGCTAAAAATCTAAAAGTATTTATAGTAAGCAGATTAGAAAAGGTATCATGAAGTTCATATCTAATCTGGAGTTTCCAAAAAGAAAAGCCAATTCAAGGAAAGGAGATAATGGCAGAGTTCTTGTCATTGGTGGTTCTAGAGACTATGTTGGTGCTCTGGCTTTAGCTGGATTAGCTGCTTTACGTTCAGGGGTAGATTGGGTTACAATAGCTGCGCCTGAAAAAGTTGGGTGGGCAGTAAATACTTTGAGTGCTGATCTGGTTGTGAAGAAGTATAAGGGAGATGATTTTTGCGCTTCTCATGTTAAAGATTTGTTGAAGGAAGAATCAAAGTATGATATTGTCTTGATTGGTAATGGTATTGGGATGCATGCTGCTTCTTTTGTGAAGAAGTACGTGAAAGAATCTAAAAAGAGATTGGTTATTGATGCGGATGCCCTTAAGGTTATATCTTTAGATTGGGTGGATAATGCTATCTTGACTCCCCATAAAAGAGAATTGGAATTATTGATGAAGAATTCTGGGATTAGGAATAGGAAAGAGCTGATGAAGCGTTTAAGGAATAATGTGATTATTGTGAAAGGGAAGATTGATGAGATAATAACTAAAGATGATGTGTTTTATAATAAAACTGGAAATGCAGGCATGACTAAGGCTGGCACAGGAGATGTCCTGGCTGGATTATGCGCTGGGTTTTATGCACAGACAAAGGATAATCTTATGGCTGCTAAATTGGCTGCTTATTACAATGGCTTGATTGGAGATATATTACTTAAGAAAAAGAAAGGATATACCTATTTAGCAAGTGATATGGTTAAAGAGATAGAGAGGATTGTTAAATAATTATTTAATAGGGGTAACAAATAGAAACATTTATAGAATGCGCATAGGGTGAGTTGTCGACTAAACATCTGGAATCATTGGGCTGACATGGAGGTGTCAGTCGTGAAACATGAAAATATGCAGAAAAACTATCTGCAAAAACTGGAATCGTTGAGGAAATTGATTTATAGTCGTCTTCCTCAGATGGAGAGTCGTGATTTCTTGCAGATTATAAGTAAGTTGGCTCATTACCATTATGACAAGAAAAAATTTATTGTCTTAGGATTGGAAAAAGAACTTTATGATTTTCTGATTGAGAACAGCTATAATCCATTTACAGTATATCGATGGTTGCTCTTAGAAAGGGTTCCTGATGACCTCAAGTTTCAAATCAAGCAAAAGAAGATAAGCCAAAAAAAGGCGATTTCTGAGGCACTGAAGCGAAGACACGAGAGGCCTCAGGATGCTACGCAAGTTATTAGGGAATATGGCTTGAGCCTGATTGCGAGGATGTAAAGATGAGATTTGGAAGACCAAAAAAGAAAACTGCCAAATGTATTTAACAAAAAGCAGTTAATTGCATTATTTGAACAGATTGACGATATAAATATTTTCATGGGATGCATTGTTGCCCTTTTTTGTGATTTAAGGATTAGTGAAGTCTGTAATTTGAAAAAACAGGATGTTGATCTTGAATCTGAAAAAGTTATTGTCAGGCAAGGAAAGGGGAGTAAGGGTAGAGTAGTAATGTTGCCTGCAAAAGTCAAACCCTTTATCGAGAAATGGTTCAGACTTAATGACGAATCTGAATATTTCATTTTTTATGATACCCCGCTGCTTGCGGTGGGGTCGTTATAAATTTATAAATTCCTAAGCTATATTAATACCCCATCCCTTGGGGCGATTGGGTATTTTATTTTAGTCATGTTTTTTCTATCAATTCTATCCTATTTTGTCTCTAAGGAAAAAAAGACAAATGACATTAGAATTATTGAAAAGGAAGTTATGAAAGATGTTCTTTGGACAGTTTTCTTTTTGGCTCTTGGATTTTCATTACCTTTTTTATTCGATATGTTGATAATTTGAGCGAAACCTTTTTATACTAAAGGGTATTCATTTGAATACTAAAGGGTATAATATGCTAACCAAGACACAATTAAGGATAATGAAACTGTTTGTATCTAAGATTACTAATAGATTCAGCCTTAGGGGAGTTGGAAAAGAATTAGGAATCCACCAGGCTTTGACATATCGTGCAAGTAAGGAACTGATAGGCAAGAAGCTAATCATTCCTGACGACGATAAGTATGTCTTGAATTATAAGAAACATCATCAAGAATTAGCATACTTTGAATATCAAAGAAGCAAGGAGTTACTAGATAAGAATAAAGATATATCTTTGATGTCAGATGAAATAATTGAAGAATTCCCTTATGGGTATTTTGTAATGCTCATTTTCGGCTCAACCGTATCAAGTCCGAAACCAAGAGACCTGGATTTATTAATAATCATCGAAAACACAGAAGATATAGAAAAAGCTGGAAAACATTTATACCATATTACAAGAAATTACGATAATAAGATTCATTCACTAGTTATCTCTTTTGAAAGCGTTTATGAGATGCTTGGTTTGAGGGATAACAAAAATGTGATGAATGAAGTTTTAAATAAGCACTTGATATTATATGGTGCTGAATTATTTTATAGATTGATCAATAAGGGGAGGAAATAAGATGCTAG
>JAGLMD010000138.1 GCA_023140175.1 Nanobdellota archaeon
AAAAAATATATTATTCTTGGACTTGAAAAAGAACTTTATGATTTTCTGATTGAGAATAGCTACAATCCCTTTACTGCTTATAGGTGGCTGCTTTTAGAGAAAGTTCCTGACAATATAAAGTTTAAGATAAAACAACATGAGTTGACTCAAAAGGAGGCAGTTTCTGAGGCACTAAAGCAAAGATGTGAGAAACACAGAGATGCAACACAGATCATCAGGGAATATGGCTTAAACCTGATAGCGAGGATGTAGACTATGAGATTCGGAAGACCAAACACAAAAAGAAAATTGCCAAATGTTCTCAATAAAAAGCAGTTGTTATCGCTATTTGAACAGATTGACGATGCCCATATTTTTATGGGGTGCTTTATTGCCCTTTTTTGTGGGTTGAGGATTAGTGAAGTCTGTAATCTTAAGAAACAGGATGTTGATCTTGAATCTGAAAAAGTTATTGTCAGGCAGGGAAAGGGAAATAAGGATAGGGTTGTAATGTTGCCTGCAAAAGTTAAACCTTTTATCGAGAAATGGTTCAGGCTTAATGACGAATCTGAGTATCTCATATCAGGCTTTTATGGAAGAAAATATGCTGATAACATTCTTAGCAAACATTTCAGAAAGTATCTGAGAAAAGCTGGATTGAGTGTTGAAACATTCAAAACATCTCATGGACAGCAAAGATATGCTTATAGTTTTCATACTTTAAGGCATACCTATGCAACTTATCTTCTGGAGAAAGGGGTCGATTTATATTATGTTCAAAGGTCGCTAGGACATGTTGATATTCATACGACTCAGATTTATGCCTATATTACAAATACAGATTTGCAGAATAAGATTAATATGGCTTTTGGAGGGAAAAGAGAAAAGAGAAAAATAACAAAAGAAGTTAGCAGTAATCCATTGGATACACTAAAGATGAAATATGTCGAAGGGGAATTAAGCGAGGGAGAATTTAAAGAGAAGTATGAAACCTTGGTTAAACTTGATAAATTGGAGAATACGCTGATGTGATTTTATATTATAAGGTGTCACTTTTTATAACATTATGATATAAAATAGCCGAAACATTTATATACATAAAGTGAATACTACTATTCAAAAAATGAATAATACTAAAATTGATGATCTAAAGCTGAGGATTATTGAGCTAATGTCAAAGACGCCTTCCCAAAAATTCTCAGTTGACAAGATAAAAAAAATGCTTCTGCAAGATGATATTAAAACAAATTATGCTACTGTCTATAGGAAAGTTGATTCTCTTATCAATCAAGATATCTTTTCGAAATCCATGTATGGTATGGCAAGTGAAATAAAGATAAATCTGGAAAGTGATAATACTCTATCTTTGTTATCCTTAATAGAAAATAAGAAAACTGATGTATTCTTTAATAACTTAAAAGGCAACATAAAAATTGGCTTACAGGAAATAAAGGGAGATATTAAAGATATAATCGAGATAAAATTTGTAGTCATCTTTGGAAGCTTCGCAAAAGGTAAACAGAGATCAGATAGCGATTTAGACATTCTTGTATTATTTGAAGCTTCAAAACTAATTAAAAATAAAGATTATGAAGATAACATTAAAAGCTCAATCAAGAGTAT
>JAGLMD010000139.1 GCA_023140175.1 Nanobdellota archaeon
TTCAACAAAATTATTTACACTCCCACTTATTGAGTTTTCAGATTATAGTATTATTGGCTTTGAGTTAAAGCTTGTGTTTTCTTAATAGATTATCAAAACGTTCTTTATTTCCCTTTATAGAAAAACCTATTTCTTTGAATTTTGAAAAATTTTCTTTTCTATATATTGAAATCCTATATTGTATTGTTCGATGGGTTCCTCCAATTCTTTCTCTTACTATTGAACCTATTCCTAACTCTTTTAGTAATTTCTTTATATCAAAGGCATATTCTATATCTTTTGTTATGAATCTTATTTCATACAATTTTTTTAGAATTGTCCCTTCCATATCATATGCCTGCCTAAGATAAGCAATTTTCACACCCCTTGGAGAAGCAAGAATCCATTTTGGAATTCTTGTTGGTTCATCAGATTTTGAGATACCTAAAATTCTGTAAAAAAATACGGATAAAGTTTGAGAATTTACATAAGCATCCCAAGCTCCGTGGCCTTTTCTTATAAATATCCTATTTTTTGGTCTGAACAAATTTTTTATTAAATCTCTAAAAAGATATATCTTACTTATATCTTTTTTCTGATGAAAATAAATCCTCATTAAATCCCTTATTAAACTTCCATCAGGCATTAAACCAGCCAAAGAAGCTACATTCTCATCGAACCTGAAATTTTTATCAATCCATATTCTATTGATAGATTTTTGATATCTTAATTCAAAAAAGTGTCCATTATTGCAAATCTTAAAATATTTCTTTAGTAAGCTTTTATTTATTATTTTATATTTCATCTCAAATCACCAAGTTTTTTAGGTTGAAACTTTGTAAATGATTTTTGTTTATATATCTCACGCGTACAGAAAATTTTGACCAGTGCTAGACATAACTTAATATTCAATAATTTTTAAGAATTGGGCCTTAATTATCCACTGGACATTGCACTGGACAAACAAAAAACATAATTTAAAAGTTGAAATACATGAGATAGTGATTTGGAACTGAATGAAAATAAAATACCCAATCGCCCCAAGGGGCGGGGTATTAATATAGCTTAGGAATTTATAACGACCCCACCGCAAGCAGTGGGGTATCATGAAAAAATAAATGCAAGAAAAAGTAATATGTTAGATAGAGATTGAAAATAGAAAATGAAGGGAAAATTCCCCTCATTTTTTTGACTAGCGGGGAGTGGATTTGAACCACCGACCTGAGGGTTATGAGCCCTCCGGGCACTCCTGACTCTTAGGTTTGCAGTCTTCGAGGGCTGCAAAAGCCCTACCCCGCTATAGCATAAATGAGAGTAAAAGTCTATTTATAAGTATTATTGTTTTATTTAGTTTTATTAGAATTAAAGAAAATGAATTTTTTGAAAAAAGCTGATGAAACATAATTGAAAGAAGTTATTTCGTATATCTTCATTATTCTGCCTTCTTGTCTATGTATTAAGTTAGTGTTTGGATTCTGGTATTCAAATGTGAACCTGATATGATTATAGAAAGATGAGAAAGAGCAATTATGAAGATATAATGTATTATCAATAGCTATATCGAAATCTTTGCATGGTGGAAAAGTGACATTGTTCAATACATTCTCTCCTAATTCAAGCTCAATAACAGCATCATCTTCATATATATACAGGCTGCATTCTGGGAATTTAAAAGCAGAACAAGAGTCCAACATAAATTTACTGGATAAATCTGCAGGAATATCAACTATAGTGATAGAATCCCATAATGGCTCCAGAGAAAGTATTGCTAACAATAGTATTGAGATCGCAATGAATAAAAGAAAATTTTTTATGATTTTAATATTGATTGATTCTTCATCTGAATCCATGTTCTTTTGATGTTTTTTATTTATTTTGCCTAATTCCTTTTTGATTTCGTCTTCAGAGGGGATATTGACTTCTCCTTCATTGTCCTGAATTTTTTCATTTGAAATATTCGGGATTTCATCTCTGCTTATATCAGATTTTATCTCTTTGCTGGATTCTTTAGTTGAAAGCCCTGTTTCTTCAATTGCAGATTTTATTTCTGAGATTGGCCTTGTTTTTTCCAGTTTTACCTTTAGTTTTTTCTCTATAGCCAGGATCTTTTTGGATATTTTGATATCTTTTCCGAAACGAATGCCCATAATATTGATTTAGGGAGTGAGGTATTTAATATTTACGAAATACAAAAGAATTATTCATTCAAAACAGCCTTTACCCTTTGATTACACTCTGAACGAACTGGTGCAACTGTTTCGGCTTCACATATAGATATGTCTTTTTTCTGGACTGCAACCTCTATGTAACATTGTTCTCTCTTTAGTATATGTCCCATTGGTTCGCATAAATATGCATCTCCTTTTGCAAGTGCTACTCTCTTAAAGCATAGGTCTCTTATCATCACGCTATATATTTCCGGGCATTGAGAGTTATCTTCTATGCCTTCTGCCTTCCATAACAGGCAATCATCTTTAATTCTGGTATTGGTCATTATATCACACATGCTGAAATTATTGATTCTTTTTGCATGATTAAAAAGGCATTTGTCC
>JAGLMD010000014.1 GCA_023140175.1 Nanobdellota archaeon
TCGATCATCACCAGAAATATTAGCCACACTATCATAAATATCAGGACATAACCCAATGTTACCATGACAAAAGAAACTATAATGATAAAAATAAATTCTACCTCATACTGGACTATTAGATAAACAAAATAAAATAAGAAAGACAGGTCCACTATTGCAGTTACTACATAAAGAATAATAAATGCCTGAACAGGCCTGAGCTTTATCCCTGCTAAAATAAGATAACTCTTTAGATGCCTAAACTGCTCAAGATATGACAGCGCTTTATTCTTAATTCCTTTTTTATCCATTTTATGCTTCAACAACCGGTCTGTTTCCTCCGCTAATTGCTAAAAATACGAATTGCAGCAGCGAGAATAAAACCCAAAAGACCATAATTAAGCTCATACTCATCGAAATTCCCATAAATATTAATCCAGCAGCAATCATAGTAAACCCTATTGTCGGAAGGATTATGGCGACAATCATATAAAGTAATGAAAGCACATTGAGCTTCTTTCCATATTTCTTAAAATCTATTCTTTGTTTCTCAACAATCTCATCTGCAAGCCGATCTAATGAATTGGTTATATCTGTTCCGGTTTCCAGATGATTTATTATCTGCCAAAGCAAAACCCTAAATGATTCAGAGGGAACAATCTCAACAATCTCATTCAATGATTCCTCCAGAGAGCTCCCTAATTTTACTTTGATAACTATGTCTTTGATATACTTTCCAATCTCATCAAAATTTTTCATCAGGTTGCCCAAAGCATCAAACATAGGAGCATTTGCCTTAAAATCTAGGATCAATGACCTGATAGCAGAGACAATTTCAGCATCAATATTCTTTTTCGACCTTATGATCTTGGCTTCTGGCGCCCCTATCATAAACCTGAACATTATGTAAAATCCAAAAGGAAAAATAGCCAAAATTAAAAATAAATTGGAATATTTTCCTGCTTCTCTGGCCATGTTTAATAGTATAAAGAAGACAAAGATATTGAATATAATATTCACCATTAAAGAAATCTTCAGACAATTATTTACATAATCAGCATAGTAAATATTCATCCGCGCTATCTTAAGGCTCCTGATCAACTTATCCTTATCAAAAAAAAAGCTCTCTTTAATCCTTCTCACCTACAATCTTTTGTTTTTGGCTATTATATCATCCATAAGATAATCATATTCTGTATAATATAAAGCCATTATTTTGCCGACTTGCTCTATAGAATCTAGATTATTACTTGTCAAATATTTTAATACCTTGATTTTTCCTTTCATTATCTGGTTTAATTCCTGAGTCGTATTTCCTGTGAATAATTCTAGGGTATTAAAAAGAGTAGTTGATTTGTTTACTGCAGCCATGTTGTCTGTTCTGGGATTATATTGATATAATACATTTGCATCTCCTTTTTTGGTTATCTCTGCTATTTGAAATGTTCTTCTTAACCCGGTTCTTCTATTTCTATATTGTACCAATAGCATAGAAATCGCAGGCAACATTGTTTTCGGTACTGACACAGGAGGATTTGTAAGCCTAACTATGGCCTCTTCTGCATTATTAGCATGAAAAGTAGCATAGCAGCTATGTCCTGTATGTATTGCCTCAAATAAAGTCTCAGCCTGCTCTCTTTTTCTCACCTCTCCTACAATTATCCTATCAGGCCTCATTCTTAGAGAATTTACTAATAGGTTCTCCATCTCTATTCCTCCCTTGCCCTCAGCATTTGCTTCTCTAACAACCATAGGTACCCAATGCATATATTTGGGCAGCCGGATTTCCCTTGTATCTTCAATACTTATTATTCTCTGGTTTGGCGGGATTAGGTTGCTCAGTACATTAAGGCACGAAGTCTTTCCTGAAGCTGTCCCTCCGACAACCAATATGCTTAGTTCATACTGAATTGCAAGCCACATTAAAGAAGCGATATTATAATCTATAGTCTTTGTTTTAAGAAATTTAGTTATTGTCCATGGATCAGTTGAGAACTTCCTTATAGTTATAGTTGGGCTGTTGATAGTAATCGGTTTTAGGGTAGCATTAACCCTGTCTCCTGAAGGTAAGTGCGCATCTAATAATGGTGCAAGAGTAGTTATTTCTCTTCCGATCCCTCTTCCAATCATTGCTGCCAGATGCATAATTTGTTTATCATCCTTCACATATTGATTTGTCCTGCACCATCCCCATTTTTTATGGTATACATATATCGGTTTAGAGCTTTCATTTATCACAATTTCTTCCAAACCATCATCTGTTCTTATTATTTCTAATCTTCCAAGCCCCAAGACCTTTGCTATCAGGTAACTGACCAGAAACTTTTGTGTATTTTCATCCACATGTGGAAAGCTGTCTGCAACCAGCCAAACCAAATGATTACGTACATCCTTATCCAGTTTATCCAGGCCGCCCTCTGCAATCTCCAGTGCTCCTAGATTGATCTGGTCTATCAATTTCAATCTTATTTCTTCAAGGATTAGGTCTGTTGTCTCACTAATTCCTGGAATTATCATATGATAAAAAGTAGTTGGCTTCTCCCTCTCAGAATATACTATGACTTTAACATTCATTTCCATAAACCTGAAGATATACTCCTCAAGAACCTTTATTCTCCTGTTGTTTTTTATTTCTTTTTCATCTATTTTAAGCTCTATTTCCTTCTCTTTAGGCATTTCTTTTATCTCAATTTTTTCGCCTATTTCCTTAAAAATAGAATCTATGTGTTCTTTCTTCCAGCCGGCATTTAATAAAATTCCGGCAACAGTCTCCTTGCTTATATTTCTGGAAATTAAGTATGTAATATATTTCTTTAGAAGTAAGATTCTTGTTATATTTTCCTCCTTTGTCCTGCCTTTTTCTATCTTTTCCTGAATCTGTTTTTTTTGTGTTGTTGGTGCTGGCTTTTTTTCTTTGGTTTTAACTTTACTCTCTCTCTCTTTTCTTACCTTATTTAGTGCAGCATTTATCGATGCTTGAGATATCTTAGCACTCTTAAGTTTTAATATAATCTTTTCTTCAGAAACATTCTCTTTAAGTTTATCTTCTATATATTCAACTATTTTTCTGCTTACCATATTCCCTCTTTTTTTACACTTCCCACTATTAAACTAATCCTTTGCTTTATTGTTATTTAAAGTTTTTGTTATTTTTCAATTATGCGCCATCTCTTACTTTATTAAACCAGAAAAGAATAATTTTAAATAGCATAATAATATAAAGCTTAATATTAGAGGTGATAGTTATCAAAGCACAGTATTCGATGGAATTTATACTTATTTTTGCATTCTCTCTTGTTATAATCATTCCTTTTATCAATATGCTGCATTCAGAGTACTCAGAGAGAAAGGGCAATTTAGACGAATTGCATGCAAAACAGATAATAGGTGAAATAGAGCTTGTAGCACAGAACGTATATTATGCAGGCTATCCAAGCCGTACAACATTGAAGCTTATCTTTCCAAGAGGTATAATTGAAATAAGCAATAAGACAATATCAGGGGCAGCAGGTGTAAAAAGTGAACTTATATTCAAAACAAAAGCAGGTTCTAGGGAGAATGAGATATTGGTTATATTCCCTTTTCCTATCCATACGACGCTAAGTACACGAGATGGCTCAAGGAAAATATTGATTAAAGCCGAAAGGGGCAATTATGTGAATATAACAGACTCCCCAAGTTAGCCTGTCTGTATATTGGGTAGTTTTAAATATTTATCCTTTAAATTACATAAAATGAAAAAATCGCAGTATTCACTAGAATTTCTGATATTTTTTGCTTTGCTTACAGTAATCTTATCTATTTGGTTGGTAATATACTTAAATTTGAATGAACAAGCATTGGATGAGAGAAATAGGCTGGCTGTAATGGATTTAGGCAAATCAATACAGATTCATCTGAAGGCTGCTTCAGATTCTCATTCAGGCTATCGCTCAAGAAGACTTTTTATCCCACAAAAAGCAGGCCCATATACAGTCGAGATATATAACTCCAACTATACCTTTTCTCTTCGTACTGCCAAGGGTGGCGATATTATTTTTAATACTCCTTTTATGGTTGGAGATCTAAAAAAAGGCAGGTATAATACTTTATGGAATGTCGATGGAATAGTATGCATAGCAGATGATTCTTGTATAGTTAATCCGGATGGCACAATCACATTTCCATAGATTCTGAATGCGTTTTATATATCGTGAATTGCGATGATTAATGTATATTATTTAATGCAATTCACTAGATTGATAATTGCGCCTATTTTATACTAATTGGCGCAATTATCAATAATCTTAAAGAAAACACAATAATAAAGAAAAGAAAGTTATCCCATATAAGCTGGTTTTTCCTCCTTCATCTGCCTGGCTTTTGCAGAAGTAAACATTGTTTTTAATTCTTCATAAGCCTTTTCAATATCTTTTGTAACTGATGGCATAACTTTATCCCTGGCTCCATCAAAATGCTTCATAGTTATCTCTCTTGCTTTGATGTCTTTCCTCAAAGCTAAGATTGCTGCTTCTCTGCATAAGCTCTCAATATCTGCTCCGGAATATCCTTCTGTGTTTTTAGCTAATTCTTTAATATCTACAATATCTTTTTGAGTAAGCTTCTTATTTTCTTTTAAGGATTTTTCATTAACAAGGGGCATTCTTTTCGTATGTACCTTAAGAATCTCAAATCTTGTCTTTTCATCAGGAGCCGGAACTAATATTATTCTGTCAAATCTTCCAGGCCGCAATAAACCAGGATCAACAATATCAGGCCTGTTAGTCGCAGCTACAATAACAACATCATGCATCTCCTCTAGTCCATCAATCTCAGTAAGCATCTGATTAACAACCCTTTCACTTACACGGTTCTCCCCCCCAACACCTCTTCTTGGTGCCAAAGCATCAATCTCATCAAAGAAGATTATAGTGGGTGAAGTTTGTCTTGCTTTCTTGAATATCTCTCTCACAGCTTTCTCGCTTTCTCCAACCCACTTAGACAATAACTCAGGACCCTTTACAAGTATAAAGTTGCTCTCTGCTTCAGCTGCAACAGCCTTAGCCAGTAATGTCTTTCCCGTCCCTGGAGCACCATAAAGTAAAACTCCTCTCGGTGGCTTTACACCCACTCTCTTAAATGCTTCAGGATATTGCAATGGCCACTCTACAGCTTCCTTTAATTCCTGTTTTACTGATTCCAAGCCGCCCACATCTTCCCATTTTATATTCGGTATTTCAATAAGAACCTCTCTTAAAGCAGAAGGCCTCACTATCTTTAGGGCATCATAGAAATCTCTTCTTGTTATTCTCAATTGATCGAGCATGGACTTTGGTATAGCTTCCTCTTCTTCCAGTTTCAATTCAGGCAATACTCTTCTTAAAACTATCATAGCAGATTCCTTAGCTAAAGAAGCTAAATCTGCGCCGACAAACCCATGTGTTATATTAGCAACCTCACTAAGACTGACAAGGTTGGAGTTGTTTAATGCTTCCTGTAGATATTTATACAATTTATCAGAATTTATATCCTTAAACAGTGAATTCTTATCAGGATAATCCTTTAGGTATTTCTGGATCTTGCTTTCAATGCTTTTCTTTGTCAACTTATTGTTGTTTCCATCTATGCTTCCCACAACTGCAAAAAGCGCTTCCCTATAATCATCTTCTATATCTTTCAATTCTTTTACAGCTTGTTCTTTTGTATACAATGGCATTCCTCTTGTATGGATTTTGAGTATATTTAGCCTTCCTTCCTTCCCTGGCACACCGATCTCTATCTCTCTATCAAACCTTCCAGGCCTCCTTAATGCAGGATCAAGGATATTGGGTACATTTGTTGCAGCTATAACAACAACTTTTCCTCTTGATTTCAAACCATCCATAAGTGCCAAAAGTTGGGCAACAACTCTTCTCTCAACCTCTCCTTTGGTTTCCTCTCTCTTAGAGGCAATAGCATCAATCTCATCTATAAAAATAATAGAAGGTGCATTCTTCTCCGCATCCTCGAATTTTTTTCTAAGATTTTCTTCACTCTGGCCATAATACTTAGACATAATCTCAGGGCCATTTATAACACTAAAATGAGAATTTGTTTCATTTGCAACAGCCTTAGCCAATAATGTCTTTCCTGTTCCAGGGGGACCATGCAATAAAACTCCTTTAGGCGGCTCCACACCTAATCTCTCGAATATCTCAGGGTGCTTCAATGGCAGCTCTACCATTTCTCTTATCTTTTTTATTTCCTCATTTAGCCCGCCAATGTCTTCATAACTGATCTCTCCCATACCTTCATATTCTTCAATCTCCACAGCTTCAGGATTAAAGGTCACTTCAGTCTCATCAGTAATTATTACAGCCTGTTTTGGGCTTGTATCAGCAACAAGAAATTTCAAATCACCAAATCCAAAACCCAGCATACTTTCATCTAGTACATTAAATACATCATCAAAGAAAGGGTTATCAACAACACTATTTCTCCTTCTTTTAGTGCCGCCCAAAGCAACTATATCTCCCTTTAATACAGCCCTTCCCAATAATCCTTGTTTGAATATCTCGCTCGAAGCCCTGATCATTACTCCTTTTTTAGCAGGAGCAATTATTACCTTTTTAGCTTCCTTAACTTCAGCTTTCTTTATCTTTATCAATTCTCCAATGCTTGCTTTGGCATTTTTTCTTACTATACCATCCATCCTTATGATATTCAGGCCAATATCTCCCGGATAAGCCCTGTCAGATATTGCTACAGTAGTTTTCTCACCAGAAATCTCAACAATATCACCGGCTCTAATACCTGCTTTCTGCATAAAACTAGAGTCAATCCTAACTATCCCCTTATTAACATCATCCTGTATAGCTTCTGCAACCTTAAGCT
>JAGLMD010000140.1 GCA_023140175.1 Nanobdellota archaeon
TGACATAATTATGGTTTAGAACACACCAAATGTTAAGGGATAAACATTTATATGAAAAAACCTGCCGGACAGCTTAGCGGACATTCTGCTATGAAGAAGGGTTGATGGTGAGCCTGTGAGTATTATCTTTATCATCTGGGTGTCATGGATCATTTTTACAGCCCGCGCCCAATAGCCATAGTTTTGTATTTTATCAATAAATAGGAAGAGTTTCTTCGGATGCTTCTCAGCAACATATTCTTCTACTAAATTTCTTAGAATTTATCGATTATAATCTATGATTTTATGATAAATCATCAGATATAATCGATGATTTTTATTATTATTGAACAAAAATATGCTAAAGAGCCAATATAATTAAGAAAAAGGCCTTTGAAAAAAATTTCTAAATCTTCTCTTTCTTATATACCCATTTACTGCCAAAATGCCAGAATACTATGAAGAATAATAAGAAGAGAATCCAGCCTGCGTTTGTATGGAACATGTCTACTGCAAATTCAGGGGAGTAGAAAATTCCCACAAGCATAAGGAGATATATCCTCAGGATGTTGTAGGCGATAGTTCCTATCAATCCTATTGCGAAGAGAGCAACTGCCCTTTTTTTATACATCCTTTTCCAGTCCAGGATTAGTAAAACTGAGAATAATGAGATGAATAACAGCAAAGAGTCTATGCCTGAACATTCCTGGCTTATGCCCACTATGAAATCCCCATAGCCTAGTTTTGGGGATATGCCCGGAGATATCTTTAAGTAGACACCTTTTAGAGTAAGATTTAGCAAAAAGCAGATAGTTCTTGCAATGAAGTTTCCTAAAACACCCCATACTGCCTGGAAGAATTGTATTATGAAGAAATAGGCTGCCATGACTAAAGCAAAGAAGGGTATCTGCTTCTTTATTTTTGGAAAGAGATCTTTAAACAGCTCGAGGTTGTAAACTGCGATTGCTGCTGTTATGATAAAAGCTATGTTGAAGATATATTTAGTTGAGGTTAATAGCAAAGTGCCTTCAAAATTATTTATCTTTATCCAGTATTTGAAAAGGTAGTGGCTGAGCTGGGTCAGGACTGCTAAACCTGCGAATATTAATGTCTGCTTCCTGTCCCGGGAATAACTTTTTAGCTTAAGCAGTATATTCCTGTTCCAGATCAGGAAAAGGATTCCTGTAAACATGGCTGAGTTCATGAAATCCCTTTTTCTTAGGCCTGAAAGAAAGTCAAAGTAGAAATTATCCGGAAGCCTGAGATATTTCAGGAAGAACATTGTATGCCTGAAATAGAGCATGACAAATAAGTAAGCGCCGAATATGGCTAAAGCAAAGATTATTGTTCTTAGCAGAAACTGGAATAATCCTTTGTTTTTTATTAGTTTTTTAATCATTTTCTTTTTTGCTCAATAATGAATATTATAATAAGTATTAATGCTAATATGAACATTATAATGAGTTCTGCATATACTATATTGGTGAAAGTCAGTCCGCCAGTCCTTAATGCCTGCGCTTCGTTATAGCCGAAGAATATTGCTATGGCAATATCGAGCATTATTGAGAACGCTATTGAGAAGGCAATCTTTTCTAAAATCTTTAATTCTCTGAAGAATATTGATACTATCAGCCAGCCGGGTATGAATAAGGCTGCAGGAATTCCTATAACAATTTTGAGGATATCAGCTATCATCTCTCATCACCCAATAGTGTATTTCCAATGGCTCTGTTTTATTTATGCCTGCAGAGCCGTATAATTTTACATATACTTTTCCATAATCAAAGTCATGGGTTATATTGAATTTTTTTGTTATCTTTACTGAGGAACCTGGCTTTACGATTGCATGTTTCTCAGTTATCTGTTTTTGTATAAGCTTTAGTTCGCAGGGATCGTCTCCAATTCTTAATGATTTTCTTAATTTAATGTCCCCTATGTTAAGGGTCAGCCCCCTTAATTCAAGATATGTGTTTCTTGAGCCTATAAAGAATTTACCATTTCTTATGTATGTGTATGGTATTGAGTATATCTCTTTGTGATCTATGAAAAAGAATGCATCACCTTCTCTTATTTCGAGCTTTAGCCTGTGAGATCTGCTTTGGTTCATGAACAGGCTGATTTCTCTTATTTTTTCCCTATTTGCATCAGGATAAGAAATGATTACTTTACTCTCTTTTTCCAATACATACATTGAGAGTTGTTCGTTTTCTTGATAATCTAATAAGCCTATTTCTAAAACTCTTGCACCGTCTAAAGCATGATAATCATACTCTATGCTGAAATTTGTATAGTCTTTTATGATAGTTGTCGGCTTGTTAAGGATGATTCTTCTGTCCGGGATTGCAGGGTTGTAAATAGGAATGTCTAATATGGGTGTTTCTTCTGGTTTTTCTTCCTCAGCCTCTTCTTTACTTATGCCTGAAAAGAGATTGAATTTAGTTTCTTCATTTTTATGGTTAAAATAATCTATCCTGAACTCATCTTCCTGTTCTGTGAAATCCCTGCTTCTCGGCCTTATTGTTTGTAAAATCAATTCACAGAATTCAAAGTTTAGGGGATTACCGCATGCTTTGCTTATTTTATTTATGTGTATGGGACTCAGGGTAATGAGAGAATTCTTTATATATACTTCCAGATAGCCGTTTGTATAATCTTTTGGAGTGTCTTTTGTGAAAACAGTCTCGTTATTTATTTTGAGGATTATGTTTTGTTTTGACACTTCCACTAAAACCTTGTCTTCAAGCTGATTAGGCTTTAATGGATTTCTTATCTCATCTACCAGTATCCCTTCTTTACGATGCCTGAAGAAATATGAATTGTTTCTTGTAATCATTACTGCCCATTTGTTTTCAAATTTAAGTATGATATGCCCAATGCTGCCTTGTTTCAGCTGGCCGTGAGAGAATGATATTTGATACTTTTGCCAGCCTACTTCTGCTTCATCAGTGTTTACAGGATAAAGGACATAATTTATTCTGCCTTCAGCTACAGGAATTTTCTCTATAGCTTTTGTTAGGCTCTTTCCCTTTAAATAGAAGCTGATATCATTTGGCAAGTCAAAATATTCACAATAAAAAGGCTCTTTTTTACAGTCAATGGTTTCATTCCATTGCTTGAATTCCCTTAAGAGGCGGATGGATTTGGAGGTTAGTTGTTTGAGTTCATTCATCTTTTTAATAAGAAAATTACGATTTATATGGTATTCCATTATTGTATCACTATCAGGCACAACAACAGGAGAATCTTTGTAAGCATTTAAGCTACCCATATTAAAATAGACATCCTGAGACTCGAAACCGAATTGTCCATTATAAAGGGTTGAATATTGTTTGTTAACCACTAGTATACTGTTCAGAAATAATTTGATGTTATCCTCTTTCACTATAAGCCTTATTTTATTGTTGCCAGATTTTAAATCAACCCCTGTGCTAGTTTGTTCTTGATTAAAGAATGTTTTATTATTTGCCTCGTCTATTGTTATATGATATTTCATATCTGTTTCATTTCTAAAGAAAATTACTAGTTGTCCAACTCCAGTTGGTGGGGGAAATCCAAATTCCACAGTATACTGAGGCCAATTTATCTTTTTTTTATAATTAGGAAGAACAAACATCTTTTCAATCGCCTCAAATTTTTTAGGCTCATTAATTAATGTAAAATCTGACGCATTTGTCCAATCCAGATATATCTTATCCCTATACTTGCTCAGGCAATGATATTTTCCTTCTGTGAAATCATATAGATTATATAATTCAATTCCTGTTTCATATTTATACTTTTTAGTGTATTCTTCATTGCTTTTTATGGCAAAGCTGTAATCATAATTAGTGTTGAGATTTATCTTATTTGGCAGATTATCGGGCTCGGGAAAATAGAGTTCTGAGAAATACTCTGGCTTGCCGTATACATGGACACGAAAGTAATAAACTGCTATAGAAGTTATTATCAGGCCGATTATTAGTGAGATTATAAGAATATTATACAGCCTATTTTCATTAAGGTCTTGTTCTTTTGTTTTCATCTGAAATAGCCTTATTTCATATATAGATTATGGAAACATTTAAAAAGCTTACTATATTAGTCACCATATAGTTATAAAAATAGGCAATTTTAAGTTAAAATGATTGATTTAATTATAGATGTACAATTGGTATATAAATTGATAGTTATATTCTTCTATGGCTATTTTGTCACTTCATGGAGCATTCCTTATGTAATTTCTAAGCTAAGGAAGTACAAATATTTTGTTCATGATAAGTATAAGAAAGGAAAAAGGGCTGTTCCCACCATGGGTGGAATAGCTATTTTAATGGGGGTTCTTGTTTCCTTGGCATTATCCCAGATATTGCTTAGCAGAGAAAATTTAGGTGATTTGTTCATATTTTACTTCATAGTTATAGTATATGCACTCTATGGTGTAATTGATGACTTATTCGGATTCAGAAAGAGATATGACAAAATTTTAGCGCTTTTGATATTGACTTTTCCTATCGCTTCTTTAGTTCATGATACAGACCTGAATCTAATATTTACTCATCTTGATATTGGCTTGTTTTATCCCCTTCTTATAATTCCTATCTACATAATGGTTGTAGCAAATATGGTTAATCTACATGCAGGATATAATGGCCTGACACAGGGATTGTCTCTTATATTATTGCTTACGCTGGGAATTAAGTCTTTTATGAATCATGACCTGATTTATTTTATATATTTAATGCCTATTTTAGGAGCTGTTTTGGCATTTCTACCTAAGACTTGCTATCCTGCTAAGTTATTGCCTGGAAATGTAGGGGATTTTCTGGTCGGGGCAGCTATAGGTGCTTTTATTGTTATCAATAATATGCTTTGGTTTGGGATATTTATCCTTATTCCGCATATAATAAATTTCCTTATGGATACAAATACCTTCATCATTAAAAGGAAAAAGGATGTTAAGTTTGGAAAGGTAAGAAGTGATGGTACGATACAAGCGCCGCCATCAATGAAATACAAATCATTGAAGTTTTTGATTGTGAGCTGGTTTAGGCTGACAGAGAAACAGGCAGTGTTAGTGTTGTATGGTATTACGGGCTTATTTTGTGTTATAGGCTTGATATTGTTTTAATTCGGGGGTAATTGAAATATGAGAGTATTGATTGATATTAATCATCCTGCTGATGTACATCAGTTCAAGAATATGATCTGGCAGATGGAAAAGAGGGGTCATAAATTTCTTATTACTGCCAGGGATAAAGACTGTGCTTTAGATCTATTAAAGGAATATAAATTTGATTTTATAAAGAGACCTGGTTATAAAGGGCTTATGAAATTAATAGGGGTTTTTCTTATTGACTATAGATTGTATAGGATAGCCAAGAAGTTTAATCCTGATATATTAGTAGGGAGTTCTGGTGATTGTTATATCGCACAGGTTTCAAAAATATTGAGAAAACCTTCTATAGTTTTTGATGATACTGAACATAGCAGTATTCAAAATTGGTTGACTTTTCCTTTTGCTGATAAGATAGTAACTCCAGAATCTTATAAGATTAATTTAGGTAAAAAACAAGTTAGATATAATGGTTTTAAAGAATTGGCTTATCTCCATCCAAAATATTTTAAGCCTGATACTTCTATCTTAGAAGAATTAGGCCTTAAGAAAAATGATAAATTTATTTTAATTAGGTTTGTGTCATGGGAAGCAGCCCATGATATTGGAAAGACAGGCATTAAGGATAAAATAGATTTTGTTGAATCATTAGCAAAAAAATATAAGGTATTTGTCTCGTCTGAGGCCCCATTGCCAAAGGAACTTGAAAAATATGAGATTATGATTAAAAAAGAAAAAATTCATTCTGTCTTATGGTATTCTTCTCTTTATATAGGTGAAGGTGCTACAATGGCTACTGAGGCTGCCCTGTTAGGTATTCCAACAATCTATATAAATGAGTTACAATTGGGTTATATTAATAAATTAAAAAAAGCTAAATTAATTATATGTGCAAAGAATGAATTAGAAGCATACAAAGCCTCTGAAAAAATAATGGTAAACAATCTTAAAAAAAACTGGCAGATGAGAAAAAATTCGTTTTTATCTAATTATGATGTTACCAGTTTCATGGTATCTCAATTGGAGGCATTTAAATGAAAGTAGGATATATTTTTTCTATGAAAAACGGGATTCTTCCTTTTATCTATAGTGAATTATGTATGCTTGAAAAAAATAATATTAAGTTTAAGATATTTGCAACTAAATATAAGACAAATGGCCTTTGTAAAGTCAAGAAATACTGGGAATTATATCGGTTTAATCCTTTTCGAACTTTATTAAAGCAGCCTTTAGTTTTTTTGAAGAATCCTATTAAATACTCGAGTTTATTTCTCGAATCTTTGAGAACTAGATCATTGATTGCATTCTTAGTTGCTTGTGATTATATCACTAATATGGATGATATTGATAGAATTCATTGTCATTTTGGCGATACAAAGCTTTTTATCGGTTATTATTGCAAGAAATTTACAGGAAAAAAGTTAACAGTGACTATTCATGCTCATGAGCTTTATCAAAAGAATAAGAAGATGTTTAAGAGAGCTTTAGAATACTGTGATAAAATTATATCAATCTCTGATTTTAATAAAAAATATCTTATTGATAAATATAGTATAGATCCTAAAAAGATTGTTGCTAATCGTTTGTTTGTAGATTTAGAGGATTTCAAAAAAAGAAAGAATATTAGTTTCTTAATTGTTGCTCAATGGCATCCGAAAAAAGGCCATAAATACCTATTTCGTGCCCTTAAAGAACTCAACAGGGATGATGTTGAGTGTTGGGTTGTTGGGGGGAATGTTAAAGGGTATGCTGAAGTTAACGTTGAAAAATTAGCAGATGATATTGGTGTAAAGGATAAAGTGGTCTTTTTTGGTGAACAGAATGGAAATGCATTAAGGGCTATTTATAATAAATGTGATATATTTGTTCTTCCATCTGTTACTGCAGGAGATAAGGAAGGGATCCCTGTTGTTTTAATGGAGGCTATGGCTTTTGAAAAACCAGTCATATCCACTTTTCATGCTGGTATACCTGAAATTGTGTCTGATGAATTTTTAGTTAAAGAGAAAGATGTCAAAGGGTTGGCAAGTAAGATGAGAGAAATAATTAATCTTAAAGATAAGTGGCAAATGATAGGCAAGAAGAACAGAGAGATTGTGTTGAATAAGTTTTCAAAGAAAAACCTAGCTAATCTGGTAAGAATATTTAAAGGATAAGTGACCAATAATGAATTTGCTTTTTATTACTAAACATAAGATAACTTATGATGAAGCTCCACCATCTAGAATCCTCAATATTAAGAAAGTTCTTGAAAATTACCATTCTGTTATCCTATTGGGGCAAAGAGCAAAAGAGCAAAAGAAAGATAGTGATATTTATACTGTACCTAATGTAGGCAATAATTTTATAGCTAATCAATTGTTTAAATTAATGACTTACATATTATCAATATATATAATGTTTAAGAGAAATATCGATTTTATTATTGTAAGAGAATATTATTATGTTGTTTCGCTTTATCCATTTGCTAAGCTTTTTAGAAAAAAAATATTATATGATATGCATTGTTTTAGATATAAAGAACAAAGAGTTGAAGGGAGATTCTTTAAGTCATTTTTTACATATTTCTTTGAGACATTGGCCCATAGATTAGCAGATCATTTGATGGTAGTAAGTCAAGGCTTGTATGATGATCTGCCTCAAGAGCAAAAAAGAAAGTCATTTCTGTTGCCTAATGGTGTAAATGTAGAAGAATTTCAGAAAGGGCCTGACAAGGCTGTACTAAATAAGTATAATGTTCCTAAATCAGGAAAGTTGATAGGATTTATCGGCAATTGGATGGAGTGGGTTGATGTAGATACATTATTGAAGTCCTCTAAATATTTGGATAAAAATGTAAGATTAATTGTTATTGGAGAGTGTTATAAGGAAGGCATATTAGATAAAATTCGTGAAAAATATCCTTTAGCGATTTTCACAGGTAGAATACCCCATTCTGATGCTATATCCTTATTGAAGGCAATAGATGTCTGTGTTTTACCTTACAAAAAAGCTAGTAGTGTTGTTAAGCATCTTTCTATAAGAAAGACTTTTGAGTATCTTTCTGCAGGGAAGCCTATAATTATGAGCAATTCTGATATTGGAGAAAAGAAATTTTTGAAGCCTGGAAAGAATATTCTACTATATAATCCTGAAGATCCGAAGGATTTAGCAAATTGTATTAATAAATTATCGAAAAATAATGCACTTATTCAAAAGATGGGTATAGCAAATAGGGTTCTTGCTTCATCGTTCACATGGGAAAAAATAATTGATGATAGTGAGCTACTAGATATGATTAATACATATAAACCATCAGATAAGCTATTAAAGGACAAGAAAATAAGCATCATAATTAAGGCTTTGAATGAAGAGGCACATATTGCAGGATGTATTGAATCTGCTTTGAGTGCAGTAGATGGTTTAAGAGGAGAAGTGATTTTAGTTGATTCTAAATCAACTGATAAAACAGTGGAGATTGCAAAAAAATACCCTATAAAGATAATACAGTTGCTGAATGAGAAAGATAGATGCTGCGGTATTGGACCACAAATTGGTTATTTGTATAGCAAAGGGGATTATATATATATTCTCGATGGAGACATGACTTTAGATAAAGATTTTGTTAAAAAGGCCTTTTCTTATATGCATTATGAAAAGATTGCAGGAGTGGGAGGTAATATAACTGAGAAATCAGAGGAAAATCTAGCTTTTCAGGTAAGAAAGAAACAGCATTATGTGGAAAATACTAAAGAAGTTGGCAGGCTTGGAATGGGGGGACTTTATAAGAGAGATGCATTACAAAAGGTTGGCCATTTCTCTAATCCATATCTTTATGCATATGAGGAGTATGAATTAGGCGCTAAGTTAGATAAGATGGGATATAAATTATTAAGAATTCCGCAAAAAATGGTCGAGCATTATGGTGATGAAACTACTTCAATACAAACGCTGGTTAATAGATGGAAAAGCAAGTATCTTTTTGGCTCTGGGCAATATTTGAGGAAATCAGCATCAGGAAATCACTTTTTTAGAACATTATTTGAATTGAAAATATATGTATTTTCCTTACTGTGGTTTTTTTTGGGCATTGCTTCTTTATTCAGCTTAATATGGACAACACTGTTATTTATTATTTATTTTTATATAAGTGCATTTTTTATAGTATTCTTAATAATCATCAGGAGGAATTTGCGCAGAACTGTCTTCAGCATTATCAGCTGGAATTTTCAGGCTTTGGGAATGTTAATCGGATTTTTTATAGGTGCAAAGAATCCTCTGAAGTATAAACCAAATATAAAGATACTAAAAAATGGTTAAATTAAAAACAAAAAGGTTAATTTTGGTGATTTTATTAATTTTGATTGCAATTCTATTTAGAGTCCAGTATAAGTATCCCCATCATCCTGACCATTTTACATGGGGCCAATATACTAATGCTGTAATTAAATATGGATATGCCCCCTGGGTAATGCATCCTACTTCCTTGTTTGGATATTACCCCTTATCTGTTCCTTCGGGATTCGAGTTTTTTTTCTCATATCTATCTTTACTTACAGGACTAGACCTCCCTACTTTGTTTTTCTTTAGTTCAATTTTCTTAGGGCTTTTTGGCGGGTTTACAATTTATCTAGTTATGAGAAAATGGACATCATTTGAAACAAGTTTTATAACCAGCTTAGTTTTATTAACAATGGCTTTTTATTCTAAAGTAACTTCAAATACAGCTTCTAATAGGATTTTTAATATTGTCTTTTATCCTTTGTTTATCCTTATTATTTTTAAAATATATGAGGCTTGGAGAATTAAAAGAAGATATTCGATAAAATATATCATAACTGCAGTTCTATTATTCCTGATGATGGCTATGATACATCGGTTGACACAACTTTCTATAATATTTGTTGTCTCTTTTATTCTGGCTTTGATAGTGTTTCATTGGGAAAAGATATTAGAAAAGTTTCAGAAAACTGGATTTTATAAGAAAAGAAAAGGATTTTATGATGCCTCAAGATTACATATAGTTTTAGATTTATTGGTTTTATTTATCCTACTTGTAGGATTCAGAATGATAAAATCTGGTTTGTGGCTATTGATTTTTATTATATTATCATTAGCCTACTATTTTACTTTTAATCTTGGAAAAAAGAGGTCTATGCATTTTGTCTTTATTGATTTTGTATATTATATGTCTATTCTAATAATTATGAAGATGAGAGACCTTTTTATGAGAGGAAGGCTATTGGTACATATTGAGAAGCTATTGCCTTTATTAAATTCTCAATATGTTCTCATTCAGGTGTTCTCTGTTCTGGTTATTGGTTTTATCATATCACTTATATTTAGCAAGAAAGTTAAAATAGTGTTGAAAAGCATTTTAAAATATGTTGAAAAGCTTGTTGATAAGGTTTTTATCTATATTGAAAATAAGCCGGAAAGGGCTGTTTCATATATCCTCTTTATTGTTTTTTTATTTTTCATAACTTCTACTTTTTTTGGCGGCGGCATATTCAATATGGATGCTTCTTATTATGAAAGCAGTTTTTTGTTTGAAGGAAAGGGCATTGGGGTGATTTTTCTTAACTTTCTTTTGAATATAAATAATAATTTGACTGTTTTGATATGGTTTGCTCCATTAGGCTTATTGTATCTCTTTTTTAAGAAAAATAAGAGACTTTATGATTATTTTTTTATTTTTGTTGCAATATTTTTTTCACAGCTTATTTTTGATTGGGAATATGTCAGATTGTATATGAATCCAATATATGCAATATTTATAGGATTAGGATTAGGCTTTTTTATGATAAGAATGATAAAATTAAAGTCAAAATTTCTTAGATGGAGCAGTATAGTGTTCTTAATATTAGCGTTATCTATGAATTTCTTCTTTTCAGATGTATTCATGCATAGGGATTATGTTTTTGATAAGTTAGAAATAAATAAATTGTCTGAAAGAGTCCCATATGAGCAATATATTGCTGCAGGGGAGTTTTTAGATATGGGTCAGGATTTCTCTATACTTTATTCTCAAGGAAATGTCAGGTATCAGAGAATAGCATATCACGCAAAAGTACCTGGAGCAGTTACAGCTCAAAGCATTTATTTGAAAAAAGAACTCTATAATATAATAAGCATAAAATTTGATGATATAATAGGGGATATGAAAAGGGGAGAAAAAATTCGAGCAATTTTTACTCTTGAGGATTGGATATTTGGAAGTAGTTATTATCATGGGAGGCACATATTTCATTTAACAAATCGAAGGATATGGGATAAGAATTCAAAGCAAATATTAAAGGATTATAATGTGAAATATATTGTAGATAGTGATATTGCTGAAACCAAATTTAAATTTTTTGAGTCTATTGAACCGATTAAGAATAAGGTTTATACAACACCTAAGCTGGATATATATGATTTGAGTAGGGGAATGCAATGAAGTTACTTTTTACTATTGAGAACCTGAAACATGTTGGAGGGGGAGGATATTCTATCTTTAAGTTTGCTGAATATTTAGCAAAAAGGGGCAATCAAATAATAATTTTTGCAAAAAACGTACCACTCACATACGAGAAAAAGGAATTACCAAGCAACATCAAAGTGTTTTATAGGGGTGAGATAAAAAGATATTTTAAGGGTTTTGGTTTAATAGATCGTTTGTACGCTAGAATATACTTATCCTTATTTATGAATCCATATATTGAAAGGACTAAAGACATTGATTTTATACTTGGACATCACACGGAATCTACAATAAAAGTTAATAAGTTAGCAAAAGAGATGAGGATTCCTTCAGTTAGTTTCGTTTTTGAAACTCCTGTATGGATGGCAAAACAGTTAGGAAAGCGATGGACAGACCAGTATAAAGGTCGTTTTAAACGTGTTTGGGAAAGAACAAAAGAAGAGTTGAAAACAGTTGATATAATTTTGGCTAATTCAAACCTTACAAAAAAACAAAATGAATTATGGTTAAATAAGAAGATTCAAGGAACAATATACCCTGGACTTGATACAGACTTAGTGAATTCAGTTAGTATTACCCAAAGAAAAAACCAAATTATCTATATTGGAAGATTAAATAAGTATAAGAATGTAATGGATTTAATTAAAGCCATGCAAAAAGTTAATAGACCCCCAAAACTTGTTATATGTGGAGATGGAGAAGAAGCTGATAAACTTGCGGAACTAGCCAGAAACTTAAAAGTAAAATGTGAATTTAAGGGAAGAATAAGTGACCTAGAGAAATGGAAGCAGATTAAGAAATCACTTTTTATGGTATTTCCTACCTCTTTTGAAGGCTTTGGTATGCCTCCAATGGAAGCATTATATTGTGAGACGCCTTGTATATGCACAGATATCCCTATCCTAAGAGAAGTTTACAAAGATAAAGTAGAATATTTTAAGGAGCATGATGTAAATGAGCTCTCCAAGAAGATTGAATTCTTGATAAATAATCCAGATTATTGCATAAAAAGAGGAATAGAAGGCAAGAAGTATATAAGAAAAAATTACTCTTGGGAAAAGTCTGCAGAGGAGATAGAGAAGATTCTATTAAACTGTTAAAATGAATATTTTATTTGGTAAAATTAATTGTGATATAGGGCAAATGAAAAAAACAAATAGGCTTAAGTCATTAGATTTTCTTAGGGGATTTATTGTCTTATTGATGTTTATAATCCATTTCTATAATAATTATTTCAAAATAAAAAATACGGAGAATTTTATTTTGAGTTTAATTGATTTTGTTGTTTTTGGTTTTTTGATGTTAATTGGTGTATCTGTTAGCTATCATTATCTAGGAAAACTTAGAGATATGACAAATAAAGGAGTATTTATCTATTTTTTTAAGAGGGCATTGAAAATTTTTATAGTATATCTTATTTATTCTATTGCATTTCTTTTTGCAATAAAAAATGATTTCTCATTTGATTCTATATGGAGAACAATCTTTTTAGTAAAACTTAATTATAATATTCTCATTTTAATCCCAATTAGCTTTTATATTCTTATTATTCCTTTATTTATTTTTGTTATAAGGACAAATAAAATTAAGAAATACTACTGGTTTATTTTGATGGGAATTATTAGTTATTTAATATCTTATAAAATCAATTACCTTCCTTTTGATTCTTCTTTTAGGTTTTTGAAATCTTTATTATTCGGTCATATGGGCTGGCTTAATTTCCCGTTATTTCAGTGGATATTTCCTTACTTATTGGGCATTTCTGTAGGATATTATTTGAAAAATACAAGTGAAAGTATAAATAAGAAAGGTAAAAAAATCATTTTATGTGGGGTTTTATCCTTAATGATGTTTATCATCGGATTGGTATTCAGATTGAAGAATAATTTAGACATAAATATTACTATCAATAAGTTTCCACCTACAATATATCATTTCATTTATTCTATTGCGCTTTGTTTTATTTTTCTTGGGATTTTCTTATTAATTGAGAAAAAAAGTAAACTGAAATTGGGTTTATTAATTATTTTTGGTCAAAATTCTTTAATTGCATATGTTTCTCAATGGGTTTTTATTTGGATTTTTCTATTTTTTCAGTTTGAAAGATATATAAATCCATATATTTTAAGTATGATAACTTTCATTTTAGTATATTTTGTTTGTAAATTTAATTATAGACATAGATTATTATGAACATTAAAAAATGAAAAAAATAGCAATATTTCACCCACAATTGAACAATTTTGGAGGAGGAGAAACAGTAGCTCTTATAGTGGCTAGTATTTTATCTAAGCAGAATATGGTGGAGATATTTACTTCTTATGCTGTAGATAAAAAAAATCTGGAAACATTCTTTGATTTGAATCTTGAGAGAATTAATATCGTTACAGTTGGGAAAGTAATTATAAAGTTACCGATTTTAAATTCTGCAAAACCAAGTATGATTCTAAGAAGTGTTTATAAAAAACTTGAAAAATATGATTTAGTTATAGATACCGGAACCAATGGCTGGTTTGACAAAAAGTTAAAGACAAAATCCATTTGTTATGTACATTATCCTTTCTTCTATAGGAAAAAAGAGGGAATCAAGAGCATAATTAATCCTTTGATGATTCAAAAAGAAAATGCATTCAGATATGATAAAATATTCTGCAATAGTAATTTTACAAAGAATGCTACTCGGCAATTAACTAATAAGGAGATGAGAGTTCTTTATCCCCCTGTAAAAGTTAAGAAAATAAAACAAAGAAAAAAGCTTAATAGAATTGTTACTATAGGAAGATTTTCTTATGATAAAAAGCATGAGGTAATGATAGACGCTTTTAAAGAGTTATATAAAGAAGTAAAAGACTGTCCGCTTTATTTGATAGGATCATTTCAGGAAAGCTCCAAATTATATAAGAAAGAATATTTAAAAATGCTTATGGATAGGGCAGAGGGTTATCCCATAAAATTTCATATTAATATGCCACATCATGAAGTTCTAGAATTTTTAGAAGAATCTAAAATTTATTGGCATGCCAGGGGTTACGGAGAAACTGATCTTAATGAATATGAAAATTTTGGTATTACTACAGTTGAGGCAATGGCTGCAGGATGTGTTCCTATTGCAATAAATCTTGGGGCACAGCCAGAGATAGTAGACCATGAGAAAAATGGATTTTGCTGGAATGAGCCAAAGGAATTAGTTGCATATACTGAAAAACTGATTAAAGATCCGAAACTTTTGGCAAAATTATCTAAAGAAGCCAGGAAAAAAGCATTGCGATATGATATTGATATTTTTAGAAAGAAAATATTAACTTCTGTTAAAAAGCTGCTTAAAAATTGATAATTCTTCTTTTGATATTGTCTTAAATATAATTATCAGAAATGAATAAATAGCTGCTCCAACAATTATGCTCATTATCCAAAATAGATTCAGATAATATAGAACTATCGCCATAATGATACTTGCTATCACCTGCTTGTAGATTAATGATATTAAGCTTATTTTCTCAAAATACTTGTTATTAATCAGATGATATAAAACAATATATATCAATTGAGATATTAGCGTAGCTATAGCTGCACCAATAAGGCTGTATTTGGGTATCAATATTAGGTTAAGTACAATATTAGTAAGTGCTGTAAACCCCAGTGCATACATCCCTATCTTTTCCCTATGGATTGCTATCTGAAGATTACCCATCATATATACTATAAATATAGGTATTATCGACCATACTAAGTATTGTAAAGCCAAAATAGAATTCTGATATTTAATTCCGTATATTGTAAGTATTACATCTTTAGCAATAAATAATGTACCAAAAGCTACAGGAAATGAAATAAGAGATAGGAATTTTATAGAACTCTTGTAAAGAAATATGAGCTTTTCTTTAGATTTTAGAAAATAAGATATGGTAACTGGCAAAAGTGCTGCTGAAATTGCCATCGGTATAGAAACCAAGCCATCCACTAAATTATGCGCTGCACTATACCATCCAACTACAGCCTCTCCTTTAATCATTTCCAGCATGACGATGTCAACTTTGAAAAAAATTACAACAAACAAGGAAGAAAGCATAAAAGGTATGCTTTTAATAAAAAAATGTTTAAACACAACTTTATCAAAAGAAAACTTAAGATTGATAAATTTAAACCTACATATAAATGATGTGATAATCAAACTAATCAAGAATACAATAACATAACCTATCATGACAGGTATAAGACCATAACCAAGCAGAAGCAAAGGCAAAGTTATAGCAAATCTTAATATCACTCTTATTATTTTTGTAATGGCAACAAATTCCTGCCTTTCAAAGGCTTGATAAATTGCCCCTATTGTTAACTGAAAAGATTGAAAAATGGTTATTAAAGTGGCTAGATAAACAGCTATTTTTGTGTCTGCAGGATAACCCAATAGATTTACAAGAATAAAAATAATGATAGCCACAATAATTGATGTAAATATTTTAAGAGTCAGAACATTACCAAGATATTTCTCAGATTTATTTTTATCAGTAGATATATCCCTAACAAGCAATAATCTTGTTCCCCAGTCGATTAATATAGAGAATATTTCGGTAAATGCTAATGCAAAAGAAAGCTTTCCAAAACTAATGTCTCCTAGAAATCTTGCAAGTAGAACAGCAATTACCATAGTCAAAATTTTCATGGCGTTAGTGCCAAAAAAATTCCATAGGCTGTTTTTTGCAACTCTTTTTACTGTTCCCATTTTTAATTAAGACATTCTAAATATACTTACTTTGTCATTCTGAAATACAATCTTTGAATCATTGGGCATGAAGTTACTATTT
>JAGLMD010000141.1 GCA_023140175.1 Nanobdellota archaeon
AACTGCCGGAAAGGATACTAAAGTGTCCTTTTTGCGGCGGAGAATTGGAATTTGTAATGTATATGAAGAAAGGCCCTCCAGAAATTCTAAAAGAACAAAGAGAATTATTGGATTATATTAGAATTGAATCTAAGATTTAGTGAGCGTTAGCGAACTTTCTTGTATTCGGTTGGAGTCATTCCAAATGTCGCTTTAGAAATGCTAAAAAATTGCCACGCAATTTTTGGCACACCAAAAATCCTTTGGATTTTTTAGTGTTTCTGCTGTAAGTATTGCAAAGTCTTTTTGTTCTTCAATGCCTCTTTCTTTCCATTCCCTAAAAAATGCTTTCGCATTTTTGGGGTCCCAAAAATCTTTGATTTTTAAGGACATCAGTCAAGTTTTGCCTTATTGCAATTCCTCTTAACCTTTTATCAATCCAATCTTTAGGATATCCTTTTGCATGATAAAGTTCTTTCATTCTTGCTTGAGCAAGTTCAGGATTTTCAATTTCATCAATTCGTCTTTTTCCTACTTTTGCAAGCCATCTCTTGAAAGGTCAGCATTTTTACTTGGAATTGATTGAATAAGCCTAAAAACATCTTTTATATTTCCAGCAAGAACTTTTCTCTTTTTCTCTGTTTCAGTCAGCATTTCTACATAGGGACAATTTGTCCCCAGGTAACTTCCGAGTTCAATATCTCGTTTACGCAGTTTTTTTAAATAATCAGTAGGATTAACACTTTCTGTTAAAGCTTTTACAATATCAACTAAAGAATAATACTATTCATCTTTAAACCAAGATCTTCGAATTTTTTTACTCTGAAATACAATTAATGCTTTGTCTGAGGGATTCATTTTCGACTTTCCTCAATCTTCTCTTTAATCTCTTCAGCGCCAAATATTTCTCCACCTATAAGTTTCTCTTTTAGAAATTTAAATGGACCATAATACTCTTCAGGAAGTTCTGATTTTGGCAATTTCTCTGTATTTTCAACGAGATTGAAAGGAGAGATTAATATCCGTGCATCATGATCTTTCTGAATTTTGTCTAGATTCAACTGTCTAATAAATTGCAGGTCTTCTTCACTAATGCTGCTACTACAAGATTTCCAGTAATTCAAGTTCCTAAATGTTATTCCTATATCCATTTTTGTTACAATTCACCTAGTTTCTAATTTTAAAAACTTTATAATTCCCCTTAGGAAATAATAAACTTATCTTCACGCACAGCCAAAGGATTTTTTTGTTTTCCCTCAATTTGATTTAAAACGACCCTAAGAACATATTCACCCGGTTCATTAAACTCCAAAGCACCTTCTCCACCAAAATCAGTTCTAAAATAAATCAGCCCAATAGTAACATCTTTCCCAGGGTATACCCCCTCAGGAGCATAGATTGAGCCATAAATATCTTTCATTTCAGAAACAATTGTATTCTCTTTCAATAAGTAAGCATCAAACTTGATAATTGGCTTTGTGCAACCAATATTTTTTGACTCAAGATTAGCTTCTAAAACATAGCCCTCATTTAAAGAAGGATACCATTTGATGTTATCCCTATCAAATTTTTTAGTGTTGACATCTAACTTGCCAACATAGACCTCAGTAACATCTTTATTCTCTTCTTTTGAGCACTTATCTCCACTATAATCTAAAGAGGAAGGTTTTAAATTCTGGATGTCTGGGCAATCATTTATTTTATCTTTGGCTGATCCATCCAAACAAACTACTTTTATTTTTTCAACAGGAATCTCTTTTTCTATTTCCTTTGTTTGATATTCAATTTTAGGAGGACAAGAAGCACAATCCAATTCAGGACAATTGGTTTGACATTCTACCGCCGAACAAGAATCAGCAAAAGAACCATCTGCACATTGATATTTTACAACTGTTTGTGATGAACAACCTGCTAATACTAGAATTGCCACAAGTAATATTCCTAAAAATATACTCCTCATTTTTTATCCTCTTTAAAATATTTTTCATAACCTTCATTTAGCCAAAACTGGTTTTGTCTTCCGACTTTCTTATATCTTAAAATTCCTTCATAAAGCATTTTAAGAAGATGAACCTGTGCAGTATTCCAAGATACTTTAACTTCTGCTGCAATGTCTTCTGTTGTGGAAGGCCAATCTGCTTTTTTTAAAAAGTTCATTATCTTCTGTCTTGTATTTTTCATTTGCGAAACTCCCCTCAAACTATGATATATCATAAGAATGGGCATAACTTCTATATAAATATTCCGACAAAAAGATAGTAAAAACGGAACTCTCCTGAATGATATTAACTAAAAGAGGCTTCGCCTTGGATGTCATAAAAATCGCAGATTTTTAGGATACCAAAAACATTGTTTTTGAGTATATTAAAATTGTCCCCATACTCAAAATATTTTTGGAAAAAACATACCAACCCTTTTTTTATAATCAAAATATTCTTTATGCAATTCTGTCATTTGTTTTTCTTCTATTTTGCAGTTCAAATAGAAAATTGGAATAAAAATCAGCATAATTATAAACCAAATTTTAGAGAAAAATAAAATTCCGAGACCTAATAACATTATGTAAATACTAACATACATCGGATGTCTTGCATACTTAAATGGCCCGGTTGTAACTAAACTTTTATCAAAAAGTGCATGCCTCATATGATAACCAACATACATCCAAAATAAGAATCCTGTAATTATTAATGGACTGCCTAAAAAAATTAGTAAAACATTACTATTCAATTTTGGAGGAGAATTAGTGAAATATTGCCCTAAAAACAAGCATATAGCCATAACTATCCATAATGCTCTCGGTAAAATTTCAATTGCGATATGTTTCTTATTTTTAGCTATTTTAATAAACCCAAGGTATTATTTTTTTGGTTTTTCTCATATAATCTTTATATTGTTGACCAAATTCTTCTATCATCATTTTTTCTTCTTCAGGCAGCCTGACAAAATATAAAATGCTCCATGTTAAAATTCCCATTATCCCTACAATCCAATTTGATAATATCAGCCATTGGCATATCACCCAAATCCAAAGCATAGTATACATTGGATGCCTAATATATTTATAAGGCCCTTCGGTAATCAGCTTGTGATCTTTTCTGATTTCCAATATTGGAGACCAATTTTTGCCTAATGTCTTGTGAACCCGCCAAAATAGGATTAAACCAAACCCAAAAGCCGCCACACCGCTCCATCTCGCCCAATCAGGCAGATTCATATTAAAAGAGTTTAGCCACTGGCTAAAAACATATATCATTGGAATTATCATCACTCCAATAGCTACAAGAAAAACAAGGAATTTTTCTCTTGATATTTTATTAGCTTTTATCTTTTCTGTTTTTTTGTATTTTTTCCCATGCGGCAGCCTAATCAATCCACTACAAACCCACATAATCATAAAAATTATTTTCCAGATTATTTCGCTCATCTTTTTATACCCTTAAAATACAAAGCTTTTATTTTATCCTTGTCTCCTAAAAGTTTATTTTCTTCTACCTCAAAACCTGCATTTTCTGCAAGAGTTTCCAAATATGTAGGAGATAAATTACCCTTATCAGCTTTAGGGGGCCTGCCCATTTTCCTTAGAAATCTAAACACAAGTTTTAGCATTTCAAACTTTTTCATGCCATAACCTGTTAAATCTATAGTTATCAATAATCCGCCATCTTTCAGAATCCTGTAGCTTTCTTCTAATGCTTTATGCGGTTCTTTAATAACATGCAATAAATTAACCATCAACACAGTATCAAATTCTTTATCTGGGAAAGTTGCTGCTTTGCAATCAGCAATCTCGAATTTTATGTTTTTATACTCTTTTAATTGTCTTTTTGCTGCATCTAACATTTCTTCTGAAACATCTGCAGCAATGATATATTCTGCATTCATAGCTATTGCTTTGGTAAAATATCCTGTTCCGCAGCCAAATTCTATAGCTTCGCCTAAATTTTTCTCTTTGGATAATTTTTTACAGATAATTTGATAAATTTCTTTTCCTACAACATATTCAGATATTTTATCAAAATTCTCTGCCATTTTTCCCCAATCTTTTTCTTGTTTTTGATTATTTTTCATCTTTATACACCCTTATTATCCCCTATAAGATATTCAAGTGTAGCAGCTAAATTAAATTTCAATACCCCTTCATGAAAAGGGCAACATCCCTGGTATTTCTCATTAGTTACTTACTTTTTATAATATAATGAAGCTCTTCAAGAGATGAAAATCCTTTATTCCTGAGCTGCATATTTTTGATTATGCCTATTATAATATAAAAAAGCAGCCTCCTTAACATTCATGGCCGCTTCCATAGCCTCCTTATCAGGTGTACCTATTTTCTTTAATTCCTGTTCTAAATCTGCTTCATATAGCCCAATTTCATGTTTATATTGTGTAATCTTTTGGTATTCATCCTGGATGATGCCTTTATATGTATTTACCAGACTGCTAAAACCACTGCTTAAAGATAATAATACACATTTTTGGAGCATTGCCCCCTTCTGTCTTTCTATCTCCCCTATTTTCATTTGTATAGATAAGATACTATTTATATATTGAATCCCTGTTATTTCATCTGGAGGCACAAGCTCCTGTAATGTATAAACAAAATTCTGGTAATCCATTAATGTTTGTATGTCATCTTCCATTTTTTTAAACCCCCTTGGTCATATTAAATAGATAATGGTGTATATTTATGCACAATTATTTATCCAGAAACCACTCTGCACGATTATTGAGATCTACTGATACGAAATTATCCCCTCTTTCTTTGTACATTTCAGAGTTTTTTGTATAGTAGGTTTTTGTCATTCTCTTTTTTATTAGATTCATTTAAACCATATTCCTAATCTGTTTTTCTCTCATTATTTTTATCATTTCAATTGTTGCAGCACTTGCTATACATGAAGGGGCATCTCTAAAACAACTCATGATTTCTTCAATTGACTTACAGATACCAGTATAATCTGCGAAGCATTTATCCTTATGCGGACAATTTTCACATAGCTGTAGGGCACTTTCTGCAACAAGCCTGCCTAACCCTTTAGTCATATCACATTTCACATTTGTCATTTTTATCCGCACTTGTTTTTATGTATTAGACATAACCAATTAGTTAGTCATACCTAACTTATCTTAAGATAGGTAATTCGTTAGGTATATAAAGAATGTTGCCTAAAAAGATTAGGATTAGTTTAGGTATGCCTAATCTTTTTGGATTTTACAATCATATTTTCCAGTTTCAGAGAAATCCCTAAAATGCTCGAGCCATTTGGGATGAATTGGCGCAAGCTTAACAAATTCAACAAATTTTGTGAGCTGCCCTATTGTTTTCGGGTCCAGCCTATGTTCAATCTCACATGCACTTTTGTATGCAATCTCTTCAGGGATCAGAATTATCTGCAAAAAATTTTTGATTGTCTCATGCCTGGTTTTTATGGTTTTTCCTATTATTTCGCCTTTTTTCGTGAGGGTTATTGCAGCGTATTTCTCATAGTTCACTAATCCATTGCTATTGAGTTTTACCAGCATTCCAGAAACACTTGGCGGACTGACTTTAAGCTGATTTGCAATATCCTTCACTTTGGCATAACCCTTTTCTCTTACTGCACTATAAATTGCTTTAAGATAGTCTTCCTCGCTTTGTGTTAGTCTCATTACAAATCACCTAATTCTAGGGATTACTTTATCACTTGGGCAGTGCTGCGGATAACCCAGTATACTATCTAATTTCTCCACTACTTTATCACTCAGCCTATGCTCCAGATAATCAGCTGTTTCATGAGTAGCTGCTTTATCTAATTCATATTTTCTGTATAAGTAGGCTTCAATAACCCTATGTTTGTTAATTAATAGTCTCGCTTTGTTAATCCCTTTTTCTGTCAGCATTAATTTCGAAGGCATTGATTTTTTAATCAATCCCTGCTTGTTAAGCCCATTAATCAACCCAGAAATGTTTTTATTGGATTTACTTAAGATTTGATCAATATCTTTCTGCCCTAGAGCAGTTTTTTGACATTTCTCAATAGCCCTGTATATTTCCATCAGAAAATCTTCTTTTTCAATTTTTAAAGCGTTAATTTCTTCTTCTGGAAAGTCAGGATCTTTTGTTGGCTGGGAATTTAATTCTTCTTCAGGCTCATCTGATTCCTGGACTTCGGCTGCTGCATCAAACTCTTCAAATTCAGAATAATCCTTATTGAAACTAATGTTAAAATCAGAATATTGCTTACTATTACTTATCCTATTCTCATAAATTAAGATTTCGTACCCTTCTTTATATTCAATCTCCAGTTCATCTGCTTCTTCATCAACTTCTGCTTCAAATGGTTTTTTATATTTCCAATATTCATCGCTTATAAACAAGAGACTCCAATTCATCTGATTTATCATATGGTTTAGATCTGTTTTTTCTTCTAATCTATGCAAAGGATCACATTCATTTAATAGATATATAGAACTCTTAAAAGGTTCTGGGGGGTCTTCAGCTTCTTCTGTATATTCTATCATTTTTAGCCTTCAATCTATAATGAACATTCTTCATGATAAAGTTGGTATTTTATTAATTCGTTTTTTTCAATGAAGAAGTGCTGCAAGAATTGTTTATCGGGCAACACGCACATTTATCAGGATTTTTAAAGGAATTTCTTATTGTTTTGTATAGTAAATAAATTCCAATGATCCCGACAAAATAAAAAATAATATCAGCTGTCATTTTAACCAAACCCCAAAAGCAATCCTCCCTGATAAACGATAAATGCTCCAACCCATGCAACAGCAGTTAAATAAGCTGCTGAAAACCACATCCATTTCCATGAATTTGTCTCTCTTTTTATCGCTGCCAATACTGCTACACAAGGGATATACAGCAGAGTAAATACCATAAATGCATATGCTGTTAATGGAGTAAATGTTTGTGCTAATACTGTTCCAAGCCCTTCTTCAGCTACTCCATACAATGTTCCTAATGTCCCTACAACCACTTCTTTAGCCAGGACACCAAATATTAATGAGACAGATGCCTGCCATGTGCCAAACCCAAGAGGCTTAAATATCGGTGCAATAGTTTTTCCGATCATACCGATGACACTTTGTTCAGAAGCATATTCCACTCCGAATGGAACACTCCCCAGAAACCATATTACCAGCACCACTGAAAAGATGATTGTCCCTGCTTTTATCAGGAATACTCTTCCCCGTTCCCACATATGGATAACTGTCCCTTTAAATGTTGGAAACCTATAAGGCGGAAGCTCCATGACAAACGGTGCAGAACTGCCTTTAAACAGGGTTTTCTTGAAAATCAGGCCCATAATTATCGCTATGATTATGCCCAGGATATATAATGAAAATATCACCAATCCCTGATTATTAGAAAAGAATGCCGAAACAAACAAGACATAAACCGGTAATCTTGCTCCACATGACATAAAAGGGTTAATCAAAATAGTCAGTATCCTATCTCTCTTATTTTCCAGGGTTCTTGTTGCCATAATTGCAGGCACATTACAGCCAAAGCCAAGTATCATGGGTATGAAAGATTTTCCATGCAGGCCAATCTTATGCATAACTCTATCCATGATAAATGCTGCCCTTGCCATATACCCTGAATCTTCAAGGAAGGATATCATCAAGAACAGCAGCAGTATGTTAGGCAAAAAAATGATTACCGAGCCTACACCCCCGATAATTCCGTCTGCAACTAGTGAGATCAGCCAATCCGGACAAGCTAAAGAAGTTAAAAGGGCTATAGACTGCTCTGCAAGAAATCCCATAAGCCCATCAACCAATTCCATCAATGGAGCTGCTGCTGTGAAAGTTATCTGGAACATGAGATACATCATAATAAGGAACAAAGGTATTCCCAGGATCCTGTTGGTCACTATCTTATCAATATTATCCGACATTGTTAACTTGTCAATCCCGGGCTTTTCAACACTCTCTTTAAGCATGCCTGCAATAAATCCATATCTGGCATCTGCAATAGCTGCATCCACATCTTCCCCAAATACCTCACTAAGATGTTTTTGTATAACTCCTGCTTTCTCAAGCACTTCCTTTCCGTTTTTAAGATCAGATACCTTCTTAATAACCTGCTTATCTTTTTCAATGAGTTTAAGAGCAAGCCACTTTGGAGATATATTCTCGTTAAGAACAATACATCCCTTCACTACTTCTTCAAGCTGCGCAAGATGCTCCTCAATCTCCCTGCCGTAAGTTATCCTATTCTCGGATTTTTTTCCTGAACTTGTAGTTTTTAGAACAGATTCTATCAACTCTTCTTTCCCGGTTTTATCTACCGCTTCTATCTTAATTACATGTATCCCCAATAATTCTGACAGCTTTTTTTCATCAATCTTCAATCCTTTCCTGCAAGCAAACTTATTCATGTTGAGAGCAAGAACAACATTTGCCCCGAGTTCAATCAGCTGCGCAGTTAAATAAAGATTTCTCTCGAGATTGCATGCATCTACTATATTGACAACAATATCTGGTGATTGCTCTATAATATAATCTCTTGCAATTACTTCTTCAATAGAGTAAGCAGTTAAACTATAGGTGCCTGGCAAATCTATAACATCAATTTTCCTGCCTTTGTATGTAAAACTTCCTTCCTTCTTCTCTACTGTCTTGCCCGGCCAGTTGCCTACATGCTGCCTCATTCCTGTAAGATTATTGAACAGCGTTGTTTTACCGCAGTTTGGATTTCCTGCTAATGCAATTTTAAATGTTTTAGCCATCATTCTCTTCCCCCTTCTTCAACCATAATCTTCAATGCCTGTCCCCTTCCTAAAACAAGTTTTGAATCTTTAACTTTTAATATGATGGGCCCTGAGATATCATTTTTCACTATCTGCACTTTTGTTCCATCATATAAGCCCAAATCACACAGCCTTCTTTTTAGGCCAAAGCCGCAGCCTACACAATGTATCTTTACTTCGTCTCCTTCCTGAACCATAGATAAAGGCATCATTCTATCTCAACATCGATATTCTTTGCTTCTTCCTTTCTCAATGATAAGCAATAACCCTTGATCTTTATTTCGATAGGATCTCCTAATGGCGCTACTCTCTCAACCTTGATTCCAGCCCCCCTAACTAATCCCATATCAAGAAGGCGTTTGTGTACACTTCCTGTGCCTTCCATAGAAACAATCTTTCCGCTTTGACCCTTGCTTAACTTATTTAGTTTTCTTCTCATCATTCCAGCCTCCATTATCTTCATGCGGTATTTTTTTGCCAAGCGGCGAGATCTTTGGATTTTTCAAAAAACTATCCAGCCTTTTTATTGATTCCTCGGAAAATGCATGCTCTAACCTGTGGGCCTCTTCATGAACTTTGTTTGCATTATAATCAAGAACATTTTTCAGAAATACTTCGATAACCCTGTGATTATGCATCACTCTTGCTGCTTCCTGAAATCCTTTTTTTGTAAAGTGAATCTTTGAGTAAGGTTTTGCTTTTATATATCCCAATCTGATTAATTTTTTAATCATGCCAGAAACGCTTGGCTTTGAAATATTAAGCATCCTGGCCAAATCAATAGATTTTATACCCTCGGATTTATCGTCCTGCTTTTCATAGACAGCATACATTGCCCTTAAATAGTCTTCTATTGAAATATTCATCTTAAAGTTAAGTGTAACTAACTTATATATAAAGGTTTGGAAAGTTAGTTGTAACTAACTATTTATAAAGGTTTGGAGACGAGAAAAGTTTATATAGTAGCCTGAAGAATGTATGAATATGAAAATACCATATAATAAAATTTTCATCAAGCAGAAGGTAGAAGCAATAGAGATTTTCACTAATTTTGAAACAAAGAATAGATACAGAATAATAGATGAATCTGGAAATGATCTGTTCTTTGCTTTTGAGGAAAGTAACTTTATATCACGGCAATTTCTTAAAGTGATGAGGCCGCTTAAGCTGCATATAATAGACAATACAAAGAATCCGCAGTTGACTATAGAAAGGCCATTTGCTTTTTTCCTGGCAAAACATACTGTAAAATCCCCTTCTGGACAGACATTAGGATACATCAAGCAGAAATTTGCATTCTTTAAGGCCATTTTTGATATATATGATGCAGGAGGGCAGTTAATATTCCAATGTATCTCAAAATTTCCACATTATTGGACATTTAACATATTACAGAACGAGCAACAGGTTGCTGTAGTCACGAAAAAATGGAGTGGTTTTGGAAAAGAAATCTTTACAGATGCTGATACATTCATGGTTGATTTTGGCTCTATTAGTGATAATAACCGAAAATTGCTGATTCTTGCAACAGCTTTTGCGATTGATCTGCGTGTGTTTGAAAGATAGGCTTGTAGATATTATCTGGATTATTTCTAAAAGAATAATTAATTATAGTAGCTGACGTAAATTTTTGAACAAGATATAGTCGGCTACTATATCAGGAAGACACAAACAAATTGTATAAATATTTGTGTCTTCTGCTATATTTGACCTCACCGACAGTATATATAGAGCCAGTGACTAAGATTAAGTCTTCTTTATTAGCTATTTTTTTTGCTTTTTTTAAGGCATGATTTACATCAGGGATTATTTCTTTTCTTTGATTTGTGAATAAAGAAAGTTCTCCCGGGTTAGATGCCCTTTCTATCTTTGGTTTTGTAAAAATCAGATAATCTGAGAAAGAGGAAATATCCCTTACCATTGCTTTTTTATCTTTGTCGTTTAAGATTCCTACAACTGAGATTACCTTTGCATATTTTTTTCTTATTTTTTTTATTTCGTTCTTTAATGCTTTAGTTGCATCTGGATTATGCGCACAATCGACTAAAATATTATCTTCTATGAATTCAAATCTTCCCGGCCAGTTGATATTATTAAGGCCTTTTTTTATTGATTCTTTTGTTATTTTACGGTCTTTCAGCAATTCTACTGCCTTTAATGCTATACTGGCGTTTTCAATCTGGAATTCACCCTTAAGATTCAGGCTTAAGTTCTTTTTTATTTTTGGGGAAAAAAGCTTAGAATTATTTTCTTTTGCTATTTTCTTTATCACTTTTAAAGCACTTCCTTTAGCTAATGTTATTGTCGGAACTGCTTTTTTTATTATGCCTGCTTTTTCATATGCTATTTTTTCTTCTGTTTCTCCTAATATTTGGGTATGTTCTAATGAGATGTTAGTTATAATTGAGAGCAGGGGAGTGATTACATTTGTTGCATCTAATCTTCCACCTAAGCCAACTTCCAGGACTAAGAAATCAACATTTTCTTCTGCGAAATATAAAAAAGCAATTGCTGTTGTTATTTCAAAGAATGTTTGGTCAGTGTGATAAGGCTTTACTTTTTCTATTAATTGGTTTAGTCTTTCTTCTTGGATTTCTTTTCCGTTAATCTGAAAGCGTTCTGTAAATCTTTTCAAGTGAGGGGAGGTGTACATGCCTACTTTATAGCCTGCTTTTGTCAGGATTGATGAAAGAATAGCGCAGACAGAGCCTTTTCCATTGGTGCCCGTAACATGGATGCATTTTAGTTTATCTTGTGGATTGTTTAGTTTTTCTAATAATTGCTTTATTTTATCCAGTCCTAATACAGATCTTGGGCCTAAGGAGTAGAGCCATTCCAGGTTTTTCATAGAAAGAGAAATGTTGAAATTGTTTATAAAGGTTTGTTGGGAATATTACGTTTTCATATCCAATACATACCTAAGAGATCTGCTAAATAAGAGCTTCTTTTTTTCAACTTTTCCATATTTCTCTAATTTTTGTTTCCACCAAGATTCTGGTCTAACTGTAAGATGCAGATTTTCGCCTTCTTCTGATAGATGATCGGAAGGAGTAGGACAAACACTAATAAATAAATAGTCAGAACATACCCTTGTCATTTCCTCTAAAGAAGGTTCAACTAAATGTTCAGGAACATGTTCAATCACATCGTTACAGAAGCCTATATTAAATTGGTTATCTTTTAACATATCTAAGTTATCCAAGCTAGTGTGATAGACTTCTCTTCCATTTTTATGCTGTAGAGCTACAGCATGTGAGCTAATCTCTACTCCTGCAACATAAATTCCATTACTTTCAAAGAAATCCATAGCAGTACCACGTCCAAAGCCGAAGTCAATGAGCAGGGGGTTGTTACCATTAGATTCTGCCTGCTTTAAAACTGCATTAGCAAGTCTACGCCAGTTGGCATCCTTATAATCATGCTGCCATAAATCACTATATTTTTTATCTTCAATAGCAAAACTTTTTGGGTCCATCATTATTTTTGTTGTTACTATATGGTAGTATATAAAGTTTACTATTTTTAACAGATGTTTAATACAATACATTTGTTGATATAATTCTGTTTAAATAACAATATAATAGAAATAGAAATAATAGAAACATTTATATATAACATAACCTTATATGAGATTATGATACAAGAATTAAAGCATAATTTTGGAGTAAGAAAAATATTAGGTAGTGTTGAAATAAATACAATAATAAAAAGAATGGAAGGGAAACCATTAAAACAAACAGAACGGAATTATTTGTCAAGGTCAATAAGACCAAAGTTATTAGCTGCTAAATTATTAACAGAAGAGAAATTATTAGAAAGGATTTATAGACCTGATAGGTCTCTACAGAGAAAAATAATCTATAATTTGGATAGATACGGATACGAATTAATAACAGCAAAACAGATAAAAAAACAGAAGGTAATACCTATTGAAGAGCTTATTGGAATAATAATAGTAAAACAACCTAAACCACGATTTATTGAAGCAATTCCAATAATACTGTTAAAAAATAAAATAGATGAATTTAAGTTGGTTGAAATTGCTTCTGAATATAATATAAAGAATGAGTTAGGATATCTTATAGAAATTGCTGCTATGATAATCAGGAAATTAGGAATTAAAAAAGATTTAAGCAAGTTATTAAAATATTTTGAAAAGAATAAGGATGAAAAAATAATATTTTTAGGAGAAGAAAAAGATGAATTATATAAAGAGTTTTTGTTAAAAACAAGTCCGAAAAGGATAAAGAAGTGGAATTTATTAGGAAGGTTTTTTGATGAAGATTTCATAAAGAATGCCAGGGTGTATATATGATCACGAAAAATGACTTAATAGGTTGGCTAGAAGATATTGATAAAAAGCTTGAGAACAAGATTATTCTAGTGGCTGTAGGGGGAACAGCAATGACTTTATTGGGACTTAAGCCATCTACAAGAGATATAGATTTTTGTATGGAGAGTAAAGATATAAATATTTTCAGAAAATTAGCTAAGAATGGAAAATTTAAAGTTGACCTTTTTCAAGATGGATATATTTTTTCAGAACAGCTTCCTGATGATTATCTTGACAAATCAACTAGACTTGAAACTAATCTAGCAAATATAGAATTAAGAACTTTATCACTCATTGATATAATATTAACAAAGGCAGCAAGATATAATGAAAGAGATGAAGAAGATATCGGAACAATAGCTAAAACAATCAAAATTGAAAAAGAAGAATTAATAAAACGATTTAATCAAATGAAAGACACCTTTGCTGGAAGAGAGGGAGTGTAAATAATTTTGTTGAA
>JAGLMD010000142.1 GCA_023140175.1 Nanobdellota archaeon
CTAGCCAGGCTGAGCTAACGGCCCGATAAATAAAACGCCCCGGCCGGGACTTTCAACCAGGCGGGTCCCCGCTAAGTTATTGAACCCGGGTCGGAGCCTTTCTATACATTATAAAAATGCTCGACAGGGCTCCATGATAGGCCACTACACCACCAGGGCAAATTGAACATTATATCATCCCCCCTACTAGCTAACTTACAAAAATTGTATTATCTCAGCTATCAGAAAGATTAATATTCATCAGGTTGTGTATTTTGGGTCTATTTTTAAAGGTTTCGGTTTTTTGATTATATAAAATGGCATTTTAGCAAATCTAATCTCTTTTATAGACGCCTTCCTTCTCACTCACATCAATTACCTTTGCTTTTACTTTCTTTCTGGTTTTTTTCTCAATCCTCGCATTATTTCTTCCAGGATATTGCCTTGGTGCTCTAAATATAGAAAAAACTGCCCTTAAACTTCCTGAAAAGAATGAGACTATACTTATTAGCAGCAAAATAACCCCTAGTACCAATAACGGCAAACCAATAAAGATAAAGATGATTGATATTGTCAATATCGCCCCTATTATTATAAAGAAAAGTGAGATTATGAATAACACTATTGAAGAAAATAATCCACTTCTTGCTGCTATCGCCATAAACCCTATAATAATAAATAGGTATAAAAAAGTTCTGAAAAGATTAGAGTAATTAGATAAAAGCAATCTGAAATTTTAGCTAGAAAAAGCCAACAACACCACAGGCAGCAGACGGATTTGCTATGCAAATCCTACCGGCCACCCCGTAAGGAACAAGACACTGTCGGTCTGCGCCTGTGTTGTTGGCTTTTTGATATACATAATTTATCTACTATACCTGAGAAAATTATTTAAACAAGTGTTATTCAAAAAAAAGAGGTGGTAATAAATGGTAGAAAAAGAATTCCTGGGTTATATTGATAATGCAATACAGGAATATAATGAATATAATAAATTGGAAAGAGCGAAAGATTTTTCTTTCAGAGACTTTCTGTTGCTTATATTAGTCTGGAAGGTTGAGGCGATGCTGGAAAGAATGGAAGAAGGCCCGAAGAGATAATAGAAAATAAAAAAATCCCCATCGCCCTAGTAATATTTTAGTTAACATCGTGCCGTTCAACGCACCGATCCATACACAAGTAGGAAGGGGAAGTATTACTAAAGAGTTTTTGCCATATCACCTTTTTAATTTAGAATAAATTAATTGAGTTAATAGGAATGCGACTAATATTTGAATGCCGTAAGATAATGGGTAAAAAATAAACCCTTTAGTTCCAAATGATACTTTTCCAATGATTTGATCTGCTTTAACTGCTTCTTGATTAAGTTGTTTAATCGGGGCAGGATTTGTTTTTGCATTATCTCCTTTAACTTTGAATGTATCATCTGCATTCTTCTCAATTATTCTGACTACTATACTTTGGGGCCTAGTTGATGGATTATAGATTATTATATCATCAATATTATAAGTTTTAGCACTACTATAAAAAATGACATCTCCTGCATTATAAGTTGGAGCCATACTTTCACTAATTACTTTTATCGGTTTTATTGGAAGAACAAATCTAAAAAGAACATTAGCTAATCCAATTAGCAAAATCATTAACACAATAAAGATTATTATTTTTTTACCCATCCCGCCCATATCAATATTATAAGAAAGCACTCCTATTTAAATACATCGGGCAAAAAATCTTAGTAATAATTATCTTACATCATCAGAAGCCTTGTTAAATTCTTTCCAAGTTAGGGGCAAACATTCCTAGTTGCAATTTTTGAATAAAAGAAATAGATTCTTTAACTATTAATAATTAAGAAAGGATATCATATGCTTGCAGAGTGGGGAGGTGAGTATGAATTGCAATAATCAATCAATTCAATCGTAGGAAACTAAATATTAAGACGACAAAGCGGCTATTATCAATTCTGCGTTAGCAGACTAAAGTTTAGGACAAAGGGGGCTAAAAAAGAGGTACCTTTTTATAGTATTTTTCACTTTAGTAAAACATATGGGATTTGAAGATAGTTTGAAAATCGACAAAGGAATATTAGAGAAAGCTAAATTTAATCCTTACTTTATGGAAGTCCAATCTGCTCTAGGTAAAACAGTTAAAATTAATCATAAAAATCTCATTTCTTTAGGTTCAAATGATTATTTGGGTATTGCAAATAGCAAGGAATTGAAAGAATCAGCAAAAAAAGCCATTGATAAATATGGGATAAGTATGTGCGGCACACCTATTGTTATTGGTTATACTGATTTAAATAAAATATTAGAATCAAAGATTGCAAAATTTCTTGGTTTTGACGATTCATTAGTTTTTCCATCGGGATATCAGGCTAATTTAGGTGCTTTTAAATTTCTGGCTGGAAAAGAAGATGTGATAATTGTGGATGAAATTGCCCATTCATCAGTCATTCAGGGAGCAAGGCTTTGCAGAGCAAAATTGATTAAATTTGCACATAATAATACGGATGAGTTAGAGCAAATACTTAAATTTTGTAAGAAATATAGAAAGAGATTTATTGCTGTTGATGGTTTATACAGCACAGAAGGGGATATTGCTTCATTGGATATTATTTCTGAATTGGCAAAGAAATATGATGCTTTTACTATTGTAGATGATGCACATGGTATAGGAATTCTCGGAAAAAATGGAAAAGGGAGTTTAGAACTTAAGAATGTACTCGGAAAAATAGATATGGTTACAGGTTCACTTGGTAAAGCTTTAGGCTGTGCTGGTGGATTTATCGCTACAAATTCAAAAGTAGCTGAATTTTTTAGATATTTCTGTCCTCCGTTTGTATATTCTACTGCACTGCCTCCTTCAATAGTAGCTGCTTCTATTGCTTCTTTAGATCTTGTTGAGAAATCTGAAGCAAAAAGAAAAAGATTATACAAGAATAAAGAAATGCTCTTTAATGGTCTAAAAGAGATAGGGTATAATCTAACAGAATCAGATACTCCCCTATTTTCTATAAAATCCAAAGAAGCCCAGGAAATAATCAATCTGGCAAGAGATCTATACAAAAAAGGAGTTTATGCCACTCCGTTTGTTCCGCCAAGTGTTCCTTTAGGAAGTTCTCGTTTAAGATTGATTCCTCATGCTGGATTGGGTGATGAAGAGATTAATACAGTTATCAGAATTTTTAAAGATTTGAAGAGTAGATAATTATGAAATATTTTTTGATATATAATCCTGCATCCAGACAGGGAAAAAGCAAAAAGGATTTTGATAAGATTATTACTATTCTAAAAAACAAAGGCATTAATTTTGATTATTCTATCACTAACCAAAAAGATGAAGCAATTTCTTTAGCAAAACAAGCATCTAAAGATTATGAGGTTATTGTTGCTGTTGGGGGAGATGGAACTATCTGTGAAGTTATTACTGGAATAATGTCAAGAAAAAAACCATTGCCCAAATTAGGAGTGATACATATTGGCACAAGCCCTGATTTCAATAGGTTTCATAATATTCCAGTAAAACTAGAACAAGCTGTAGATACTTTACTTAAAGGCAAAACAAAGAAGATAGATATTGGTAAGATAAGTCATTTAGACTTAAATAAAAAAAATACTATTTCTTATTTTGGCAGCAGTGTTAATGTAGGGCTAGGCCCAGATATAGCATCAAAATCAAATGGAAGGTATAGAGAATATTTAGGGGATTTCTTAGGGACATTATTCTCTACTTTAGTCTCTCTGACTCAATATAAAAAATCAGATTTTAAGCTAAAAGTTAATAATAAGGATATGTTTCTTAAAAATGTAATAAATATAACAATTGGAAAAGACCCCTACCTTGCTTCTGGGATGAGAATTCCATTAGAGATTAAATCGGACAATGGAAAGATGTATATTTTATCCATTACAGCCAAATCAAGAATATCCTTATTATTAAATCTCTGGAGATTATATTTTGGAAACATTCTGGATTCTTCGGATGCCAAATTGAAATACTGTAAAAACGTTAAATTAGATGATAATAAAATAAATCCTAAGATTGAATTTGATGGAGATTTTAGGGGATATTTGCCTGCAACTATAGAAATTTTACCTTCGGCTTTAGGGGTAGTGGTACATGAAACCTAAGATTTTTCTTACTGGAGCAGCTGGTTTTATTGGAAGCAATTTAACTGACAAATTACTTGAATTAGGAGCAGATGTCGTTGGTTTAGACAATCTCTTTAACGGTAGACTTGTGAATCTTGAAGATGCTAAAAAATATAAGAATTTTAAATTTCATAAAGGTGATGTTAGAGATTTAAACTTCTTGTTAGACGTTTTTAAGGATGTAGATATTGTTTATCATGAAGCAGCATTTACAAGTGTACCTCAATCTGTTAAAATGCCAGAAAATTGTAATGATGTCAATGTAAATGG
>JAGLMD010000143.1 GCA_023140175.1 Nanobdellota archaeon
GCTCTACTTATGATAATAATGGGGGTTGTAAGTCTTCAGGACATTGTCCGGAATGGACTACTGGGATGAGGGGCAAGGCTTTGAGGTTTGATGGAGTTGAAGGGGTTAATGGGTATAACCTAACTATTCCTGATGATGATAGTCTTGAAGGAATGAGTGAATTGACAATTACAGCATGGGTCTATCTTCATGGGAGGAAAGAGTGGTCAAGGATCGTATCAAAAGAGTATTATAACGCTCCTCCATATGTTGATGATTCTTATATGCTGTTGTTAGATGAAAATGATGAGAAAGCCTATATGAGGATTTATCTTGATGATGGGACCAGGCCTTCCAGCGGATATTCAACTTCAAATATTGCATTAAGGGAATGGACATTCATAGCAGGCACATATAATGGTTCGGATATGGCTATCTATGTAAATGGTGTAAAGGAGAATTCTAGTATCACTACAGGAATTATTAACAAGAGTACTGTTCCACTAACTATTGGAAATAGTGGAGATGGCAACCAGGCACTGAATGGTTCAATAGATGAAGTAACAATCTGGAAGAGAGCATTATCACCAGAAGAAATTAATGCATCCTACCAAGCAGGATTATATAAATTATATCATAACTTTACCTCTATCCCTACTGGTACTTATACATACAAAGCTTATGCAGTTGATCAAGCTGGAAATATGAATGAGACTGAAGAAAAGACTGTAAAGATATACCCAAACATAACATGGACTGGAAATACTGATACTGATTGGCATACTGCTGCTAATTGGGATGCTGGTATTGTTCCTACAGCAACAGATACTGTGATTATTCCAAATGTTGCTAATAAGCCAATCTTGAGCCAGCATACTAAGATTAGTTCTCTATATATACAAAGCAGTTCTTCGGCTGAGCTTTATGGATATAACTTTAATGCTACAAGCAGCTTTTCAAATAGCGGTTCCTTTATTCTTCTCGGTAATGAAACTGTGAATTTGACAATGGATACAGATTCGGGAACAATATATTATAATGGAAATGATACTTATTCTGATCTAGCTGCTGGTGATAATTACTATGAGCTAATATTTGAGGGAGATGGCAGCTGGACTATGGATCATAATCTGGCTGTAAATTATAACTTTAACCAAAACAATGGAACTTTTGATGCTAATGGCTATAATTTGACTATAACCAATAACTTTACAGTCAGCAATTGCAAATTCTGGGCAGGGGAAGGAGTAATTAAAGTTTCTGAGAGCTGGGATAGTTCTTCTGGTACTTATAATGGGCAATCAGCTATGGTAGATATTAACGGAACCGGGACTTTCAAGATGACTACAACATCTCCCTGGAATTATGAACCTTATAAGTTGAAATGCGCCGGGGCAGGACAGACTACAACTCTATTGTCGACTGTATGGACAAATACTCTTGAGACAGGGAGTGGTACTATAACCGATGGAACAAGTAGTTATTCTATTATTATCCATGGAAGCGGGGATGTATTTATTGACGGGGGAGCAACCTTTAATTTTAATGGTTTCTATTATCGGCCTGGCGGGACAAGTACGCAGAATGTTGTAGGAAGGGATTATACTGGTGTCAATTCTTTACGTTGCTATGGGGTTGGAGATGGTAGTGGTCAGAATTATTGTAGTATGCAGGGAAATGTTACAGCTAACGCAGTTTATATTTATGCAAATAATAATGATGCTGGAGATACAAAGACAGCTGTTTTAAAGACTAATGGATTTAATTTAACAGCTACTTCCCTGATTGCGGGTTCTGCAACTTATAATTGGGGGGGCCTTGAAGCAGGATCTTCTACTGTAGATATAAACGGCGATGTTCAGTTTGTTGTAGCTGGTGAAAGCTATATTTTAGCTAATGTTTCTACGTGGTATGTATCTGGAGATTTTGATAATTCGCCTGGAGCGAATTTCTCAGCTGGAAATTCTACATTTATCTTTGATGGAACCAGCTCAAGCACTTTTAAGGGCAATAATACTTTCCATAATCTAACTTCTGAAACTGAGGATAAGGTTCTTAACCTTACTGTCAGTTCCATACAAACAGTTGATGGGATGTTGAGGCTGAAAGGCTCTGGTTCCGGCAATGTAACAATTGTTTCTACAATAGATGGGAGCTTTGCCGGCTTAAAGCTAAAATTAGGCTCGGATCAGGAGATAAGCTATACAGCTGCGAGAGATATAAATTCATCAGGCGGAATTGCCATAAATGCTACTGACGGAACTAATCATGATTTAGGCAATAATATCAATTGGAATTTCTATGCTCCTAATCATACACAGCCATATCTTAATGCTACTGATCTGCTTAATACAACAGTTGCTAATTTAACATGCTTTAATCAATCTACAAATGATAGTGATGGTGATTATGTTGTAAATAGTTATGCATGGTATAAGGATAGTGTGTTGGATGCAACTATGATGCCAAAGAAAGAGAGCTTATTATTATATATGCCATTTGATAATGAAGAGCCAGATAATATAGTCTATGATTATGCCCTGGATAATGATGGAAATAATACTGGATCCACCTGGACTAATGCTGGGAAGATTGACGGAGCGTATGAGTTTGATGGAAAGAGCGGATATATAAGTGTTGAAAGAGATATTGGGGCATTAAGTGCAGGCACATTGTCTTTCTGGGTGAAATTTAACTGCTTTAGCTGCGGCTGGGAGGGAATGATTTCACAGTCAAGCGCGGGAACATTTATAACATTTAACTATGGAGATGGAACAGGGATATCTGTATTTGAGAATTCATCTAAGACAATAACTGTTCCTGAGAACAATACCTGGTATTACTTAACTTTGACATGGAATAGTTCTGAGAGAAGGGCTTATATGAATGGGGTTTTAGAGAATCGAACAGCAAGCTCATATTCTACGACTTTCTCAAATATATGGATTGGAAAATATTTGGATAGTAATTATGTATTTAATGGCTCTATTGATGAAGTGATGATATGGAGCACAAGCTTGCATGAGTCAGATGTAAGCCAATTATACCATTCAATGGCATATGGCAAGGGAGTTATGGATTCTTCAAGGACAAGCAAGGGTGATTCATGGGTTTGTGAGATAACTCCAAGAGACATGTATGCAGAGGGGACAGCGAAGAATAGCACAACTTTGAATGTTGCATCAGATAATTTAACAGTAAGCTTAACTTCTCCTTTGCATAATTGGTATGTGAATGATACTATAAGGTTTGAATGTTCTGTAACTAATGATTATGAATTAAGCAATACAACCCTATATCATAATTATTCTGGAAGCTTTGTTGTTAATGGATCTTTAAATGTTTCAGGGACATCAGTTGATGTTATGTTTAACAGAACTGATTTTAGCAATAATTCAAGATCATTTGTCTGGAACTGCTATGCTTGCGATTCAGAGGGAGAATGCGGTTATGCTTCCAGCAATAACACTTTGACTATCGACTTGAAAAAACCAAGCATTAATTTCACTAATCCAACTTCTGGAAATAATACAAGAACTGCTGAGGATAATGCTTACATCAATGTTTCTGTTAGTGATAACTACAATAATTATTCTGCATTTATTGACTGGAACAGAAGCTTAGTCGGATGGTGGAGGTTTGAGGAAGATGGGGGAAGCAGCATGGGTGATAGTTCTAGCTGGAGCAATGATGGAAGTTGTACGGGAAGTGCATGTCCTGAATGGATTACTGGTATGAGGGGAAAAGCTGTTAGGTTTGATGGAGGGGGTGATTATGTTGATTGTGGAAGCGGCAACAGTTTAAATATTGTACAACACATAACCATCTCTTTTTGGGCTAAACCAACTGGGGGGATAGGTGATTATACTGCTTTCCTTGGGAGGGGATTATCCTCTTCATGGGGGTTCTACGGCGATTCAGGTATCCCTCCAAGCAATATATATTTTCGGGTAATTACTGGAGATGGGACTGTTACTGCATCCAGCAGCAACATATTCGAAATAGGAAAATGGACCCATATTGTAGGAGTATATAATGGAACCAATATAGACATCTATGGAGATGGAGTAGAAATAACTAGTGCAGACTATGCTCAGACAGGTGTAATGGATAATTCAGGAACTACTCTACAAATATCTAAGATTTCAGATAGAGCATCCTATTTTTTCAACGGCACAATCGATGAAGTAATGATATTTGATAGAGCATTATCCCCAGAAGAAATCAACGCTTCTTATCAAGCAGGAATATATAGATTGTACCACAACTTTACAAACTTATCCGCAGGCACCTATACCTACAAAGCATATGCAGTAGACCAAGCAGGAAATTTGAATGAGACTGAAGAAAGAACATTAACTGTAAACACTGCTCCAACCGTCAGCTTAACTTCTCCTTTGCATAATTGGTATGTAAATGACTCAATAAGGTTTGAGTGCAATGCCAGTGATGATTATAATTTAACAAATGTTACATTATACACTAATTATTCTGGAAGCTTTATTGCTAATGGGTCTTTAAATATTTCAGGGACATCAGTTGATGTAATGTTTAACAGGACAGATTTTAGCAATAATTCAAGATCATTTACTTGGAACTGCTATGCATGTGATTCAGATGGAGAATGCAGTTATGCTTCCAGCAATAGAACACTAACTATTGACCTGAAAAAGCCTGGTATTAATTTCACTAATCCATCTCCCGGAAATAATACAAGAACTACAAATGACTGGGCTTATATCAATGTTTCAGTTTCGGATAATTACAACAATTATTCAGCATTTATTGACTGGAACAGAAGCTTGGTCGGATGGTGGAGGTTTGAGGAGGATGGTGGCAATATTACTTATGACAGCTCTACTTATGATAATAATGGGGGCTGTAATTCTTCAGGAGCTAATTGTCCGGAATGGACTACTGGTATGAGAGGGAAGGCATTAAGGTTTGATGGGGTGGATGATTATGTGAGTGTTGGGTATGCAAGTATCTTTAATCTTACTCAGAGATTAACTATTGAAGCTTGGGTAAAACCTCTTAATAATATAGGGGGAAAAGGGGCAATTGTTACAAAATCTTTTCAGAATTATGATTATACATTGAAATATGAAAATAATGTTCTACAAGCTCGTCTTATTAGTGAAGGTAGTTCATATTATACTATAAAGTCAGGCAGTTTATCAGGGGGCGAATGGCAACATATAGCTCTTACTTGGGATAAGACCGAAGATAGTGGAAAAGGAAAAATCTATGTTAATGGGGCAGAGGCTGCTTATAGCCAACAGGATCCGTTGACTAGTGACCTTGACTCTATGGAATCAAACCTCTTTATAGGAGGAGACAGGGTTGGAGTAGGAAGTTATGCTTTCAACGGCACAATAGATGAAGTAAAAATCTTCTCAAGAGCATTAAGTCCAGAGGAAATCAACGCTTCCTACAATGCAAAGCGTGAATGCTATGACAACAAGACTGAAATCATGACTTCTGAAGGTTGGAAGTACTTTAATGATGTCAGTTTTGAAGACAAAATCTTTACTTTAAACTCATCTTCTGGAGATATTGAACTGCATAATCCTGAGAGAATACTGGATTATTATTATAATGGAGAGATGTATAATGTTGAAACAGAAAAAGGTAATTTATTAGTAAGTCCTGAGCATAAGGTTTATGTTTCTGAAAGAGATAAAGAAGAAGATTTAGTAAGCTTTGTCATGATGGACAAATCTTTTGAAGATTATGGTGTCCTCTTTAATTTGGAAAGTGAGGATAAAGCTTCCAATATGAACCCCTTTGTAATCCCTCAAGCCATGCCGAAGGTTCTTGAAATGTTGAATAGAATATTCATCACAAGATATGATCTGTTGGATCTTCTTGTCGATTGCGGCAGCAAGGACATTATCTTTCCTTCCAATCTTCAGGAATATCTTTTGCAGGTCGGGAGGAATAATAAATTTAAAAGTCATTTTAAACCAAGTAATTTATGCAATTCCTTTAAAGTCATTGGTTTGCCAGCTGGCTCATTCCTTGCCTTTTTTAACTCCTCAATAAATTCCTTTTTCATAGGCAATTCGTCAACAGGATGCCAGTCAATCTTATCACAGAACTCTTGGTCTTCAGGAGATAATTTATGGGATTTCATATACTCTTCAAATATTTCCTTTTTACGGGATTCTTCTCTACTAATTTCAGACCAGTTAATCCAGGGGAATGACATTATTCTAGCCTTAAATTCTTCAGATACTGATAAAGTTATTGATGCCATTTATATCTCACCTTTATTAACAAGCTCCTGGAATTTCTCCAATTGTTTCAATCTAACTGCAAACCGTTCTTTTAAGTATTCAGCCCAATTTATGTCAGGATGCTTGTCTAATTTCTTCTTTAATTCATCTGGAATTGATACAGTAAAAGTTGCCATTTTGATACCTCCGAATGTTTATGGGGGGGTACAAGAAACTTGTTTCTCAGTACCTCCACTGGATTTTGTTAATACACTAAAATTTGTTAATATATATAAATCTTTTGATTTATCAGGCTATAAATTAACCAAAATAAGCGAAATTTATGGCAATTTTGGGAACAAACAACTAACATTTTTAGATGAATCAGGAAATGAAATTAAGGTAAATAAGATAAGCAGACGGAACTATAACGGCAGGATTTATGATGTTACAGTTCCTAACCACATTATCTTAGTAAGAAGAGATGGATTAATTACATGGAGTGGGAACAGCTTTAACGGAGTTTATCATAACTTCACTTCTCTTTCTGCTGGTAACTATACTTACAAGGCATATGCAGTTGATCAAGCAGGAAATATGAATGAGACTGAAGAGAGAATTGTAACAATTGAAGATGATCTTCCGACATGGAACAATAACCAGACCAATGCTCCGGGAAAGATAAATGACCAGAGGTGGTTCTTTGTCAATTGGAGTGATGACAGGGGATTAAGCAGCTATATTTTTTCATGGAATGGCACCAATGGTGTATGGACTAATGACAGTGCGGTTGCATTAACCGGAACAATAAACCAGAGCAATGTAACTAAAACAATCAACCTGACAAGAGGAAAGAATATTGGGTGGAGATTCTATGCTAATGATACAAATAATCAGTGGAATGTGACTGATATATTTATCTTTTCGGTCGAGAATACTCCTCCGGAAGCTGTTAATCTAAGCATGCCCATAAATAAATCATCAATAACAGAAAGACAGCCATTCTTCAACTGGACATCAGCATATGATGTTGATGGGGACGTTATAAATTATACTCTTTTACTTGTGGAATCTTCCAGCTGCAGCGGGAATGGCTTAGAGTGCCTGGGTGTTGATGTTGAGGAGTATATACACAATAAAACTAATTTTACTTCTAAGAGGATATTGGGGGTTGATACCTGGTATAACTGGACTGTGAGAGCGTATGACGGGTATAATTATTCCAGCTGGTCAGAGGGCATGAATTTCTCTGTTCTTGGAAAGATAAGCCTGACTTTAGATTGCGTCGGATGCAATGATGCTATTGAGTTTGGATCTGTGGTCAATGGCCTGACATATAATGCCACTGAGGCAGGTTCTGATCCTGAGCCATTAGTATTTGAGAATAATGGGAATGTATTTGTGGATGTACAGGTAAATGCAACTACCTTATGGGATACTGCAGCATTAGATACTGTATATTTCCAGTTTATGGCAGGCAATTCTTCAGAAGATAAATCATTCAACTGGAGCAATTCAACAACAGCATGGGCGAATATTGATTCAAGCCTGAGGGATGCGGTAACTTACCTGAATTATACAAATGCAACTGATTTGGCTGAGATAGAATTCAGGATAAGAGTACCTAATGATGAGCCTGCTGGTGTTAAGAGTTCAGCATTAATGTTAAGGGCGAGGTATTGGAATGCATCATAACAATAAGATATTGATATGGCTGGTTATGTTTTTGATACTGGCAAGTATATCTTTGGGAATAGGAGCAAGCCCAATAAGAAATATTGTTGATTTTGAGCCTAATGGAGAATATGAATTAGAATTGATAATATGGAATGATGATCACAAGGATATGAAGGCAATTGTATATCCAGAAGGAGAGCTTGCTGAATATATAGATGTGATTGATTCTCTTGTTCCTATAAGCAATTCTGAATCTGAGAAAAAGGTCAGGTATAAGCTAAAGCTGCCTGCACGTTTTGATAGGCCTGGTGTGCATAAGTGTGACCTAGTTGTGATGGAATATCCAAGCAGCTTTGGCACTGGAGATGAGACTATGGTAAGGGCTACTGCTTCAGTTGTTTCTGAGCTATGGCTAAGAGTTCCTTTTCCCGGGAAATATGCTGAGGCAGAGCTGTATGCAGATGCGAAGGGCGTGAATGAATATGTTGATTTTGCTATTGGCCTTATGAATTTTGGGAAAGATAATATTGGGAAAGCAAAGGCAACTATCAGGATATTACAGAGAAATAATGATGAGATTGCTGCTGTTGAGACAAATGAAATAAGCCTGAAAAGCAGGCAGCAAGGAAAATTAACAGCGAAATGGCTTGCTGATGTAAATCCTGGAAAATATCATATAATAGCAGAGATAAGCTATGATGAGAAGAAGATAGTTCTGGAGAGGGATATTGAGATAGGAAATCTCTTCATAAGAATAAAGAGCATTACTGTGAAGGACTTTTCTTTGGGAGAGATTGCTGTCTTTAATATCCTGCTGGAGTCAGAATGGAATGAGATGATACCTATGGTCTATGGGGAGGTCTTTGTTCTGGATAATGAAGGGAAAGAATTTACCCGATTTAAGACAACACCAATAGATATGCCTCCAATGGATGAGGGATCACTGAAGGCATATTGGGATACTGATGGTGTGAGGGTAGGTACATATACAATGAGGCTATTGATATATTACAGTGAGAAGGTTACTGAGAAACTTATTGATACAGAAGTAAATATAGATTCTATAAGAACCGGATTAGGGCCAACAGCACAGGTTGTTGCCAGCAAGGGAATGGGAAGAGATGCTATGATTGCTGCACTTATTGTTGTCTTGATTGCTATAAATATAGGCTGGTTTATGTATTTTTCAAAGCGGAGGAAGAAGAAGTAAATAATTTAAGTAAGCAGATATGAAGATGATAAGCCAAATAAGAGAGGAAAGAGAGAAGAGATTAGGAAGAATCTATTTTGAAGAGAGCACTTCGTTGGCTAAGCTTGGCGGGCTGTTCTCTAAGCTGTCTTCAGATTATAATATGGATTATGGAAATATTGCAGCAATCCTTAAGAAGAGGCAGAGCTATGCTTCTATACCTGCTTCAATATTCAATAATGTTTTAAGCCCGCTAGAGAATGTTGTCCTGTATTTGAGTGTCAGATATAGATTTAATCAGACTAAGATAGCTGAGATTCTTTGCAGAGATCATACAACAATATGGACAACATTAGAGAATGCACAGCAGAAAATCAATAGGTTAAAGTATACGGGGATGATAGATAAACTTCCAGATTCTGAGAAAATTCTTGTTCCTGTAAAGATATTTTCTGATAGAAAATTGAGCATTCTTGAGAATATTTCTATGTATATGAAAGATAGATTTAATATGAGCTATCATGAGATAGCTATTGTTCTCGGGAAGAATGACAGGACGATATGGACTGTTGTTAATCGGGGGTGGAGGAAGATTAAGGCTTAAATTAAATAAATTGCTTTTAATTTTTATACTCAATCAGAGACTGTAATAAATTTTGTTGAAA
>JAGLMD010000144.1 GCA_023140175.1 Nanobdellota archaeon
TAACATGCTGGGATAATGCTAATAATACAAATACTTCTGAAACAAGAGGCTTCACAATCAATTCCGGCCCTACTATAAGCTTAACTTCTCCTTTGCATAATTGGCATGTAAATGACTCAATAAGGTTTGAGTGTAATGCTACAGATGATTATAATTTAACAAATGTTACATTATACACCAATTATTCCGGAAGCTTTATTGCTAATGGTTCTTTAAATATTTCGGGAACATCAGTTGATGTAATGTTCAACAGGACTTCTTTCTCTACAGAAAACTCATTTGTCTGGAACTGCTATTCCTGTGATTCTGATGGGCAGTGCAATTATGCTTCCAGCAATAATACTTTGACAATTGACCTGAAAAAGCCAAGTATTAATTTTACTAATCCAACTCCTGGAAATAATACAAAAACATCTGAAGATAATGTTCTGATCAATGTTTCAGTCAGTGATAATTATAATAATTATTCTGCGTTTATTGACTGGAACAGGTCATTAGTCGGGTGGTGGAGGTTTGAAGGGGATTATAATAGCAGTTGGGTTAAGGATTATTCCAGTTATAATAATAATGGTACATGTACTAATTGTCCTGAAAGAACTACTGGGATGAGGGGGAAGGCATTAAGGTTTGATGGAGATGATTACTTTACTATCTTGCCTAGTGAAAGCCTTAATTTTTCAAAGACATGTAGATTTACTGAAGCAGTCTGGATTTATCCAACTATAACTGATGCCAATTATCATGGTTTCTTAGGATATCAGGATGCAGATAGGGCACCGGGCATGTGGGTAAATTCTTATGATAGGATACATGCAGGATTTAATAACGGTAGCGATTGGTTATCTTTTACAACTTCTTCGGGTGTGATAATTAATAATGCATGGAATTTTGTTGTAGCTTCATTTGATGGCACATACTATAGGATATATGTTGATGGAGTTATAAAATATGAAAGTACGGGTACATGGACTGATCAATGTCCTAGTGAAGGCCAGGATAGGATGGATATAGGTAGAGTAGATAATTATTTTGATGGTATTATTGATGAAGTCTTGATTTTTAATCGGGTTTTATCTCATGCTGAGATAAATGCATCATACCAAGCTGGATTATACAAATTATACCGTAATTTTACCAGTCTTTCTGCAGGCACCTATACTTACAAAGCCTATGCAGTAGACCAGGCAGGAAATATGAATGAGACTGAGGAAAGAACATTTGTCAGAGATACAACTGTTCCTAAAATAAGCTTGGATGCTCCTGCTAATGCAACCTGGCAGAAAACACAGTTTGTTTCATTCAATTATACTGCAACTGATTCAAGTGGATTGGATGTATGCATATTATATGGAGACTTCAATGGAACATGGAAATCTAATCTTACTAATGCTACTGCTGTTTCAGGAGTGCAGCATAGCTTTGAGCTTAATTTGACTAATGGAACTTATATTTGGAATGTTTGGTGCAATGATACAGCAGGCAATGGCGCTTTCAATTCAACTAATTATACATTGCATATAGATTCAGTTGATCCTTCTATTGTTTTGAATGCTCCTGCTGATAATAATATAACCTCTGATACATACATCAACTTCAACTGGACTGCTACTGATACTGTTGATACTAATCTGACATGCAACTTAACAATTGGTGATAAGGTGAATGCTTCTTATATAGATTCTTTAAATGCTACAGCAACTAATTATACAGTTAGGAATTTTGCACATGGAACATACTATTGGAATGTGACGTGCTGGGATAATGCTAATAATACAAATACTTCTTTAACAAGAAGCTTTATTATCAATTCTGGCCCTACTGTGAGCTTAATCTCTCCTTTGTATAATTGGTATGTAAATGACTCAATAAGGTTCGAGTGCAATGCTTCAGATGATTATAATCTGACAAATGTTACATTATACACTAATTATTCAGGGAGCTTTATTGCTAATGGGTCTTTAAATATTTCAGGAACAGCAGTTGATGTAATGTTTAACAGGACAGATTTCAGTTCTGAATTAAGTTTTGTCTGGAACTGCTATTCCTGTGATTCTGACGGGCAGTGTAATTATGCTTTTAGCAATAATACTTTGACTATTGACCTTAAGAAGCCCGGCATTAATTTCACTAATCCAACTTCTGGAAATAATACAAAAACTACAAATGACTGGGCTTACATCAATGTTTCAGTTTCTGATAATTACAACAATTATTCCGCTTTTATTGATTGGAACAGAAGCTTGGTCGGATGGTGGCGGTTTGAGGAGGATGGTGGAAATATTACTTATGACGGCTCTACTTATGATAATAATGCGGGCTGTAATACTTCGGGAGCTAATTGTCCTGAGTGGACTACTGGGATGAGGGGAAAGGCATTGAGGTTTGATGGGGTCGATGATTATCTATATCTTGGTTCAAATTCTCTTATTTCAGAGTCAGAGGGTTCTATCTCAGTGTGGGTTAATTTCAAAGATGTTGTTAGAGATCAAATTGTTTTTATTTCAGGAGAAGATGATGCTGATGGAGAAACTAGTAGAGACAGGCTTTACATAATGCTTCGAAGTTCTGATAGTAAGATTGTATCTGGTTGGCAGACAGATAGTGAGCCAGATTTAGCTGTTTCTAACAATGCTTTGAGCCCAAATAAGTGGTATCATCTTGTTATTAGGTGGAGTTTGAGTGCTAATGCAGTCCGACTATTTGTTGATGGAACACAACAATCAGTAGGTGATGTGCTTACAAATGATAACAAAAATGATTGGCAGAATGAGCTTAGAATTGGAAGAGCCATGGTCAATGGAACAAACTCTAATGTTATGAATGGAACCATAGATGAAGTACAAATCTTTTCAAGAGCACTATCATCAGAAGAAATCAATGCTTCTTACAATGCAAAGAGAGAATGTTATGATAACAGGACAGAAATTCTGACTTTGGAAGGCTGGAAGAAGTTTGAGGATGTTAGCTTTGAGGATGAAATCTTTACTCTAAATTCTTCTTCAGGAGATATCGAACTGCATAATCCAGAAAGAATACAGGATTATTATTATAATGGAGAGATGTATAATATAGAAACTGAGAAAGGCAATTTATTAGTAAGCCCCGAACATAAGGTTTATGCTAAATTTAAGGAAGAATCATCGTCATCTTATTTAACCAGAAACATATCAACTAATTCGGGAGTAGAATATATTTTAACTTCATCTTGTTTTTTAAATGCTCTTTCTCTCGACCAGATTACTGAACCAAGATATAATGCTAATGCAAAATATGGAGCATCTTTAGAATGCGGAGCTAATTTTTTAGCTTTGGATCTTGTTTCAGAAGATATTTTGTCAGTAGGAAATAGTTTAATTTTCTCTCTAAGTGTTTCAAACGGGAGCATTAGTTCGGGAACAGATACCCTGCCTTTCTCAGCTATAACTTCTTTATTCTTTTCAAATTCCTCCATTAATTTGAGCGGCGCTACCAATCTAATCTCATCTTCAAAGAATAATTCTTGTGTCTTATCCTTTCCGATTAAAGCAGCAAAAAGAACATTTGCATCTACAACTAATTCCATTTATTACGCCTCTCTAAAGAACCTATCTGCAACAGACCTGTTGATTTTATCTGCAAGCTCTTTTGTATCTTTATCAGATATTTTAAATTTGGATGAAAAGGCTTTAAGTCTCCTCAATTTTTCAGCTTTGTCAAGGATTGCTCTCCTAGCTACAACTTCCCAATCAAGCCCAAATTCATGCATACTTTTCTCCAATTCGTCGGGTAATCTTATTGTTATAGTTCCCATTTCACAATCACCAAATAGAGATAATGAAAATAGCTATTTAAAGGTTTCTGCATATGGAGATGCTTCTAGCTTTAAATTGATGCCTGTAACTCAGATATATAAGGAAGTTAGAGACAGTAGAAAAGTTTATTTCCTAGATGAGAGTGGAAGACAAATTTTCATTACAAATATTGCAAAGCAGGATTATGACGGCAGGATCTATGACGTAACTGTTCCAAATCATGTTATTTTGGTAAGAAGGGATGGCTTAGTCACATGGAGCGGAAACAGCTTTAACGGGGTTTATCACAATTTCACTTCATTAAATGCAGGAACATATACTTACAAAGCTTATGCAGTAGACCAGGCAGGAAATATGAATGAGACTGAGGAAAGAACATTTGTCAGAGATATAACTGCTCCTAAAATAAGCTTAGATGCTCCTGCTAATAATACCTGGCAAAAAACACAGTTTGTTTCATTTAATTATACCGGAACTGATTCAAGTGGATTGGATGTATGCATATTATATGGAGATTTTGATGGAAGTTGGGGGGCTAACCTTACAAATTCAACTGCTGTTTCTGGAGTACAGCATTCATTTGAGCTTAACTTAACTAATGGAACATATATCTGGAATGTCTGGTGCAATGACACTGCTGGAAATTCAGCTTTCAATTCAACTAATTATACTTTGCATATAGATTCAGTTGAGCCTTCTATTGTTTTGAATGCTCCTGCTGATAATAATATAACAGCTGATACATACATCAACTTCAACTGGACTGCAACTGATACTGTTGACACTAACCTGACATGCAACTTAACGATTGCTGATAAGGTGAATGTTTCTTATATAGAATCTTTAAATGCTACAGCGACGAATTATACAGTTAGGAGTTTTAGTCATGGAACTTATTACTGGAATGTGACATGCTGGGATCATGCTAATAATACAAATACTTCTGTGACAAGGAGCTTTACAATCAATTCCGGCCCTACTATCAGCTTAACTTCTCCTTTGCATAATTGGTATGTTAATGACTCAATAAGGTTTGAGTGTTCTCTCGCAGATGAGTATAATCTGACTAATGCCACATTATACACTAATTATTCAGGGAGCTTTATTGCTAATGGGTCTTTAAATATTTCAGGAACAGCAGTTGATGTAATGTTTAACATGACAGATTTCAGCAATAATTCAAGATCTTTTGTCTGGAACTGCTATGCCTGTGATTCTGACGGACAGTGTAATTATGCTTCCAGCAATAATACTTTGACTATAGACCTGAAGAAACCTAGCATTAATTTCACTAATCCAACTCCTGGAAATAATACAAAAACTACAAATGACTGGGCTTACATCAATGTTTCAGTTTCTGATAATTACAACAATTATTCTGCTTTTATTGACTGGAATCGTAGTTTAGTAGGATGGTGGAGGTTTGAGGAGGATGGAGGAAATATTACTTATGACAGCTCTACTTATGGTAATAAGGGGGGTTGTAATTCTTCAGGAGCTAATTGTCCTGAGTGGACTACTGGCTATAGGGGAAAGGCATTGAGGTTTGATGGGGTGGATGATTATGTTGAAGTACAAAATCATGCAAGTCTTAATCCTTCACAGATAACTGTTTCAGCATGGGCAAAGAGTAGTCCAGCTAATTGGGATGAGACTGGATGTTTGGTGAGTAAGAGGAGTGCATATATCATGCACCCTTCATCTGGCACGAAGAATGTGCTATATTACATATATGATACTAGTTGGCATTCTGCTACAGTAACTCCCTCTGATATCACTCAATGGCATTTGTATACTTTCACATATAATGGGACACATATACTCGCTTATTTGGATGGTTCTTATGTGACTTCGAGTGGACCGTTTGATTCAATGAGTACAACAGACACAGGCGTGTTAACAATTGGAAAAGATGATGATTTAAGTAGATATTGTAACGGCTCAATAGATGATGTCATGATATTCTCAAGAGTCCTTAGTTCAGAAGAGATCAACGCATCCTACCAAGCAGGATTATATAAATTATATCACAACTTTACCACTATTCCTACAGGCACATATACATACAAAGCTTATGCAGTAGACCAGGCAGGAAATATGAATGAGACAGAAGAAAGAACATTTGTCAGAGATACAACTGTTCCTAAAATAAGCCTGGATGCTCCTGCTAATGGAACATGGCAGAAATCTCAATTTGTATCATTCAATTATACAGGAACTGATTCAGAAGGATTAGATACCTGCATATTATATGGAGATTTCTCTGGAACATGGCAGAGCAATCTTACAAATTCAACTGCTGTTTCAGGAGTGCAGCATA
>JAGLMD010000145.1 GCA_023140175.1 Nanobdellota archaeon
TTTTAAACAGTATCTCCGAAAAGGAATTCCCCACAGAATAACTTTATCTATGTAAAATTGTTTACCTAATCAGATTTAGGGGTGATCACTACCGCTTATTAAGCCCTAACGTCTCAAAAGTTGCCCATAATTCTTCTTAGGTTTTGATGCGAGTTTCTTCGCTAATGTATGGCTCTCGATTAAAAACTTTTTAAAGCTCACCTCATTTTTATAAAAACACATCCATTGTGTTTGCAGTAATTGTTGAAACACAAACAAAAAATATCTAATCTTCATCTCTTTGCTTTTACATTTGATTGTTGCATCGTCTTGCACCCTAAAACCAGTTTCTATTCTCCATCTTTTTTTGTATGTCCTGATAATGGTATCTAATTCAATCTCTTCTATGTTAGTAGCAAAAACCCAATCATATTCCTTGTCGCTCTTCTTATCATATATCTTCTTAAGAAATGCAAAAAGGAAATCAAACTCGTACTTAGTTTTATTTTTCTTAACCTCACTATTCCAATAGACTGAAATCTTCTCACCCTTTTCCATAGGATAAAGAATTTCTTGTTTATCTTTATGCTTTGGAACAAAAATAAGGAATGGGTAATCTAATTGTATTAACTCGTACATCAGGTCTTTATCATAAAAGCCCCTGTCAAATAAAATGAGTTTAATCTTCCCAATAAATGGCTTAATCAAAGAAAGACAATGGGTGATAGCATAACTCTTGTAATGGCCCATTTGGATCGGTATGGAAATTAAAGGAATTTTCTCTGGAATATCGTCGCTAACTATGCTGCATGTCAGGAATTTGAATTTGCCAGTAACACCACTTTTGCCAGTCCAGCCAATAATATCCAATCCCTGAACATCGCCATAAAAATCTTCATCTGTATAGTCAAATGCAAGCACAATGTTTTTATCTTTCCAGCCAAATTTATTGGTTAACCTCTTGATTGATTCAAGATAAGAATAAGTTACCATCTCGGTGAGGCCTTCTTTGGTTCTTAAATAAAGGATATCTGCTTTATTTCCAATGGTCTCAATATAAGTATTGTAAGCAGCAGCATCTAATAATGGTTCTACCAGGTGAAAACCGCTAACTTTGTGTGTTGCATCGCTTAATCCAAGACTTCCGTTAATAAAGTGCTTTAGGATACGATTATGAGAGATTAATTGGTCTTCATTCATCTTTTATGAACACCAGATATACTTTTCTGTTTAGGTATTCTTTAGGACAACTAACTTTGGCACTTGTGCCGAAAGGAGTTACTTTCCTAACCATAAAGCCGTCGATATTCTCAAGTACGAGCTTATTTGCCTTCTCTTTTTTTACAATTTTCATAAGATATCTAATAGATATCTTATAATTTAAAAACTTTTCGGTTTTTGATACTATTTCCTAGAAATCAATTACTTTCGGAGATACTGTTAAAAAGTTAAATATTTAATACAGCCCCTAAACTCTGTGCTGTATGAAACATGTTATAAAAGCATTCATAATAATTTTAATAATACTTTGCACAGCATGCCAACAAAAAAACAACATTCCTCAGCCAGTAGAATCTGGCAAAGAAATAGAAGTTTACTTCTGCCCAAAAGATAATTGTGAGAATGAACTAATAAAAAGAATAAACAATGCAAAATTATCAGTTCATTGCGCTTTCTTTGATATCGATCTAAAAAACCTAATAAATACACTAAATAGAAAATCAAAGATAATTGATGTCAGATTAGTCATTGACTCTGACAATTACTTCAATCAGACAAAAGAAATTCCATACATATTAGACGATAAGAATCAACTCAGCCATAATAAATTCTGTATAATAGACCAGAAAATAATTACCACTGGCAGCTTCAATCCAACAGATAACGGCAATAATAAAAACAATAATAATCTTATTATCACAAACTCCAAATTTCTTGCAGAAAATTATGAAGATGAATTCAGGGAACTCTGGAACAAAGAATTCGGCTCTGGAAAAAAAGTAAATCATCCGAAAATAATATACAATAATAATATGATTGAAAACTATTTCTGTCCAGAAGGCAGCTGCTCAGAGCATTTAATAAATGAGCTCATTAATGCAAAGAACTCGATATATTTCATGCTCTTTTCATTTACTGATGAAAGTGTTGCAGATGCTATATTATATTCAGAAGTAAAAGATATCAGGGGAGTATTTGAAAAGTTTCAGGCAGGAGGAAAATACAGCCAATACAAAAGGCTGGAAGAATTTGGATTAGATGTAATAGTTGATGATAACCCCAAATTCATGCATCATAAAGTATTCATAATAGATAATAATACAGTAATTACTGGAAGCTATAACCCCACTTCTGCAGGTGACAATAAGAATGATGAGAATATGCTGATAATACATGATAGGAAAGTTGCTAAGAGATTTTTGGAGGAATTTGACATGCTCGTATATGGAAAATAATATACTCACCAAACATCTGCCATTATTTTCCCATTAAAATAATAAGAATTATTACTAAATTATCCGATTCAGAATCCTCTTTCCAGTACACTTACATATAATATATAGGATAAATTGTCAAAAACCGCCCTGCTGAACTTCAAGCTCTGCTTGAAGATTTATAAATCTCTGATTCAAGAAAGTCTTACTATCGTAAGATGATTATAGATATAAGACTTTATTGTCTTATAAAGTATGAGTATTATTATGGATTCTATACTTTATATACAATAAAAAAGCAGGAATGGCATGTTTATGTACACTACGAACATTAAGTGGTTATTGATGCTCAGAGTCTTCCCGGTTAATCAACTTTCTCAAAATCCTTCACTACCCATCTTCCTTAAAACATCCTTAATCTCATCAATAACCTTCTGCTGCTTATCCTTATCAGACATTCTAACAAACTTAATTAATAAGTCAGTCAATTCCTCATTTTTCATAATTTTTACCCTATATCCATCTGTGATAAAGTAAAAACGATAAACGCTATACTTAACTTCCTTTATAATTATGCTTCCAATATTGCCGACTATCTTTCCTTTTTTGGGATATTCCCTCAAACTATATAATAATTGAAAAATTTTAACAGATTCCTTCTTAAATCTCTTATTAATTTCATCTTCAAGTTCTCTGGTTATTACTACTTTAGCCATCTTTTTTGGGCCCTACTCAAAGCTTCTTCAATTGGAATACAATTCTCCTCGTTCATCAATAAATCCTGCAGCTGCCTCTGCTTTGCACTCTCATAAAGTTTCCTTAAGATATCCTCGTATGTGTCTCCTTTAGTGCCAAACTCCCTAATTTTATCCTTCATATCCTTGGATATTGAAATTGTCGTATTCATTTTTAGCCACCAATATAGTATTTATATTTATTATAGAAACTATAAATACCATAATATTTATATATTTTTCTATTTTCATTTATTATTCTTATCAGAAAAAACGCAAGACCCCAGTTATAACAGAAAAATATTTAAATTTTGAATTTCAAGGGGGAAAAACAGAAAGGGTCAATAAAATGGAAAACGAATCCTCCGAAAATGAAGAATATGAAAAAGATTGCCGGGAGAAAGAGGAATACGAAGACAATGAGAAAGTAGAGGAATATAATGACTATAAAGAAGATGAAGATGATGAGGTATACTGAAACAATATATATTTAAATAACTGTTTTTTTCATTATTTTTATGGCTGATACAATTATCCTGGGGACTATCGGAATAGATACACTTAAGACTCCTTTCGACAAAGTGGAAAATATCCTTGGTGGAAGTGCTGTTTATGCGGCTTATGCTGCTTCATTCTTCACAAAGCCAGGCATCATATCTGTGAAAGGTACAGACCTGGAAAACTCAAAACTGGAATTCTTGAAACAAAGAGATATCTCGCTGGAAGGCATAAAAACAGAAGGCAAAAATTTCAGGTGGAAGGGAGAATATGAATTTGATATGAATGAAGCCAAAACTCTGGCTACAGAACTTAACTCCTTAGCAAATTTCAAACCATATATACCAGAAGATTATAAGAAAGCAAAATATATTTTTCTGGCAAATATTGACCCGGAAATCCAGATAGAAATTATAGATTCTATTGAAAAACCCGAAATTATTGTTCTAGATACAATGAATTTTTGGATAGAAAATAAGAAACAAAAGCTTATAGAAGCCATAAAAAAAGCAGACATCCTCATATTAAATGATGGTGAAGCAAGAGAATTATTCAAAACTCCCAATCTTGTCAAAGCAGCAAAAGAATCCCTTGCTTTGGGAGTTAAGGCTGTGATAATAAAAAAAGGAGAGCACGGCTCATTATTGTTCACAAAAGATGAACACTTCAATTGCCCTGGCTATCCCCTAGAAAATGTTATCGATCCAACAGGCTGTGGAGATTCATTTGGGGGCTCTTTCTTAGGCCATTATTCAAAGCATAAAAATTTAAGAAAAGCAATGGTATATGCCTCAGTTATTGCTTCATTCAATGCAGAAGGCTTTGGACTTGAAAATCTCAAAAAGATTTCTATGAAAGACATAGAAAGAAGGTATGAGGAAATGGTTGCTCTAAGAGAATTCTAGTTATATAACCAATTATTTATATAAATGATTCCATTTCTCGATGTAATATGAGCATAACAAATAATATTGAAAAAATAAGAAATAAGATTCCAAAGTATACAAAAATAGTTGCAGCCACAAAAACAAGAACAATAGCACAGATAAAAGAAGTAATTAATGCAGGAATTGAAATAATTGGTGAAAACTATATTCAGGAAGCATGGAAAAAATCTAAGGAGTTTAACAAAGTAGAATTACATTGCATAGGCCACTTGCAGACAAATAAGGTAAAAAAAGCTGTTGAAATATTTGATATGATTCAGACCGTTGATGCTCTAAAATTAGGTAAAGAAATAGATAAGAGATGCAGGAACATAAATAAGATAATGCCTATATTAATAGAAGTAAACATAGGTGATGAAAAAAACAAAACAGGAGTAACTCCGGATAAAACTATCAATCTGATAGAAGAACTTTCACATTTCCCGAACATAAAAATAAAAGGTATCATGACCATGTCCCCTTACTTCGATAGTCAGGAAGACTATAGGCCATACTATAAAAAAACAAAGCAGCTTTTTGATAGAATAAAGTCATCAAAGATAAATAATATTAATATGGAAATCCTTTCAATGGGGATGTCTAATTCTTACCAGGTTGCCATCGAAGAAGGCTCTACTATGATACGATTGGGCACAGTTATATTTGGAAAGAGATAAAAAATATTTGGGTTCCTAATCCATTAAAAGTTCTATATTTTTATTAGGAATAGATTGGATCTTATCCTTAAACAATGGATTAATTGCTAAGAGATCAATTAGTTCCCCTTCAAAATTCCTGGAAGCATACGCCTTTGCGGCCCTAAGCAAATAGTCTGCAGACATTTCTCTGCCAGCAATCTTCCCCCAACCCATCCCTGCCCCCTCATATAAATGAATATCTTCTGGTCGTATCCATCCCCCTAAAAAAATAGCAAATGGAAAATTTAGTCTGTCCCGAAGACACCTTAAATGATAAGCTTCATCGCTAAACGTTTCTTTAGAAGTGGACTCCTCACTAACAAAGTTATAGTGCTGCTTTTTATAAGGGCAATTATAAAGACAACTTTCATTTAACAAAACTTCTGACCCAATACCAAAAAAAGAAGAGACATAAGCAAGTTTAGATAACTTTGCAATGTTCTTATTCAAATCATTAGCAAAATTAATTCTGA
>JAGLMD010000146.1 GCA_023140175.1 Nanobdellota archaeon
GAAACAACTACATTTAAGTTAGGATAATGTTTAGATAAAAAATTCATTAATTTATCATCTGCAACTGTTACTGTATCTATACCCTGATCTACAATCCAATCTAAATATCCTTTCAATTCACTTTTCTTTTTAAATTCAAACAATGAACTTAAATAAGGAACAGAAGATGCATTGAGTAAATAATTAAAATTAAATCCCAATTTCTTAGCTACTTTGATATGTTCTTCTGCTTCTTTCCTGGATGGGTTTGGAACACTAGATTTTATTCTTGCATGACCAACTATATTAGTTGTTCTACAAGCAAATATTTCAATAATCTCATCGCTATCTATACCTCTTAATTGGTGTAAATATTCATCATCCCATATCGTCGCAATAGAGTATTTCACAACCACAAAAGAATCGAAAGCTACTTTTATAATTTTCTGGTAGTAGTAATAAATTTCATATTCAAAAAAATAAAAAAACCAGGACATTCTGGAAAAAGAAATCTATTTGTTGGGGGTCTTTTCAAAATGTCCTGGCTCCCGCTCCTCAAAGCGAATATGATTACATCATTTCCTTAAGTTACATCTCCTCCTTGATGTTCGCAGTAACAACCATCGTATGTGTTGTTTCTACTTGCTGTTCTTTTCTGAACTTGATAATGAAATCATTAAACTCTATAACATCCTTAAATTTCATCTTGATAAGAAGATCATATTCGCCAGTAATGCCAAAAACTTCCTTGATATGGATATCCTTTAAAACCTTTGAATCAATCTGGGCAGAAGGCTTTGTCTTGATAAAGACAAAAATAATAAACCCCTCTCCCACTTTATTATTATTAAGTTTTAATGTAAACTTATCAATAACTCCTTCTTTTTTCAGTTTAGTTATCCTCTGATGAACTGTAGAAGGCCTTATTCCGGTTTTCTTTGCTATATATCTAATAGAAGACCTGCTATTCTCCCTAAGTTGTTCCAAAATAGAGTAATCTTTCTTATCCATCTTAATATTGCAGTATATCTGTCCAACTTATATATAAATTTTATCAAATTTGTCTAACTTTTTACCATTTTATTGGACATTTTACAAAAATAATAGGAAAATATATATTAACTATCCAATAAACCCTTGAAAAGGTGAACAATATGGATGAAACTGAAAACTATAAAATAAAAGATATATCTCTTGCAGATTTTGGAAGAAAAGAATTAGACATTGCAGAAAAAGAAATGCCGGGTTTAATGGCAGTACGAGAAAAATATGGAAAAAGTAAGCCCTTAAGTGGAGCAAGAATTACTGGTTCATTACATATGACTATCCAGACAGCAGCCTTGATAGAAACCCTTATAGAACTGGGTGCAGATGTCAGATGGGCATCATGCAATATCTTCTCTACCCAGGACCATGCAGCAGCCGCTATAGCCAAAAAGGGTGTTCCTGTTTTTGCATGGAAAGGTGAAACCTTGAAAGACTATTGGTTATGCACAGAAAAAGCATTAGACTTTGGGAATGGCCTTGGCCCTAACTTGATTGTTGACGATGGCGGCGATGCAACATTGATGGTGCATAAAGGGTTCGAAATTGAGAAAGACCCATCAATCCTGGAAAAAGACTATAGTTCAGAAGGAGAAGATTTCAGAGAGCTAATTGCTATCCTAAAAAAGATATACTCTAAAGACAAAGAAAGATGGGCTAATGTTGTGAAAAAAATGAAGGGTGTCTCAGAAGAGACAACAACTGGCGTGCACAGGCTCTACCAGATGATGGATGAAAAGAAGCTCTTATTTACTGCAATAAATGTTAATGATTCTGTGACAAAATCAAAATTTGATAATCTTTATGGTTGTAGAGAATCTTTAGCAGACGGCATTAAAAGGGCGACTGATATTATGATTGCGGGAAAAGTTGTTGTTGTTTGTGGTTATGGGGATGTTGGCAAGGGTTGCGCACATTCAATGAAATCATATGGTGCAAGAGTAATTGTGACAGAGGTTGATCCAATTTGTGCATTACAGGCAGCAATGGAAGGATTTGAAGTAAAGCCAATTGAAGATTCTTTAGAAGAAGGAGATATTTATGTAACAACTACAGGAAATATGGATGTAATCAGGATTGGCCATATGGAAAAGATGAAAGATCAGGCAATAGTCTGTAATATTGGTCATTTCGATAACGAGATCCAGATGGACAAGCTTGAGAAATATGACGGCATTAAGAAAATCAATATCAAGCCGCAAACTGATAAATATATATTTCCTCAAGGACATAGTATTTTCATACTTGCGGAAGGGCGTCTTGTGAACCTCGGATGCGGGACAGGCCATCCCAGCTTTGTTATGTCCAATTCTTTCACTAACCAGACATTAGCTCAGATAGAATTATGGACTAAGGATTATGAATTAGGTGTCTATATGCTGCCTAAAGAGTTAGACGAAGAAGTTGCTAGGCTTCATCTTGAAAAGATTGGTGTAAAATTAACTAAATTAACAGAAGAACAAGCTAAATACATTGGAGTTTCTGTTGATGGTCCTTACAAACCAAGTCATTACCGGTATTAAATTTTATTTTTTTTATTAATTTGTTCTGATCCCTAATATTAGGAAAATAAGTTCTTAAATCTAATCTTAAAGTATTTTCAACTTCTTTTATAGTTGGAAGTAATTTAGAATTCTTAATATAATCAATAATTTCTTGTTTTCTTTCCCCTTTCTTCTTAATTCTATCAAAACTATTTACTTTTTCTTTTTGAATCCGCCTAATCTTTTCAATATAATCTTCTAAATTATGTTCTTTTAGTAATGTAATTAAACTATTACCATTAATTATTTCTATATTCTTAGGCATGAGATTGACTTTATTTGCAGTAGTTATGAATAATCCATTATTTACATCTTGACTTTTAATATATGAAACTAATTGTTTTACTTCTCTTTTTGTAGTATTTTGATCACTTGTGAACTACATGGGTTTCGCCCTGTGCTCAACCAGCAGGGTTCTTGCGGACCCTCTCACTAAAAAGAATGCTCCCGACGGGATATATCCCTTTTGTGATTTGAAAGGATAAAATGGCAATTTGTATCCAATGGGTGTCTACAAAAAGCATAAAATATATAAATGTAGACACCTTATTATATTTATGTTCGTTGAAATTAGAAAACAGGGTAAAAAAAAGAAATATTATCTTATTCATACATATAGAGAATGGGATAAAGTAAAAAGAATTTCGAGATATTTAGGAAGCAGCCTAAATATAGATGAACTTGAAAAACTAAGACAAAGAGCAGAGCAATCATTAAATAAACAAATTGAGGAAAGGGACATATTTGATTTAAGTGAAGAAGAACTTAATGCTTATAGAAAATATGAGAATGAAATTAGAATTGAACATCTACAGAGCCTGGATTGGTTACAGTTCACAGAACAATTTACTTACAATACAAATGCTATTGAAGGATCCACTGTTGTACTTTCTGAAGTTAAAGACTTGATTGAAAAGAAGGACAAACCAAAGAATGATGATGAATTCGAGACACTAAATGTGGCCAAGACTATTGATTTTATTAGGGATACTAAAGAGAAATTCTCATTGGAATTGATATTAAAACTGCATAATATTTGCTTCAAAGGAACAAAATCTTTTGCAGGAAAACTAAGAAATGTTGAAGTTGTTATCAGAGACAGTTATGGGAATATTATTCATAAGGGAGCCCCATTTAGAAAAGTGAAAACCCTGTTAATGAATTTAATAAATTGGTATGAAAAGCACCATAAAAAATATCCCATACTCCTGTTAGCCGCATTAACCCATAATCAATTTGAAAATATCCATCCATTCCAAGATGGTAACGGAAGGGTAGGAAGATTACTATTAAACTATATTTTGTTGAAACACAATTATCCTCCGATTAATATACTAATGAATGACAGACAAAGATACTATCTGAGCCTGCAAAAATTCGAACATGATAATGATATAAAGCCAACTTTACGATTTTTACTTTCTCAATATAGAAAACAATACAATGTGTCTACAAAGAAAAAATAGTGTAGACACCCATCCTATTTTAGATTGCCTTATTTAATTTTTAAGAGAACTAAACAATAGCTCGACTCAACGATAACAAAAATTGGCTAATATCCATAATAACTTACCTATCTACGCGCTAAGGTGTATATTTTTACGGGCTCATATTTTAGTTATCCAATTTTTGGAACGATTAAATCAAAGATTTAATGTTCAATAAATGCAAAGCATTTATTTGAATCATTAAGTTGGGCCTATAAGACATAATAATTTAGTTTAAAGATACCGTCCCAACTTAACGATAAGATTTAAATAGATAGTTTGTTTTATTTTCACTATCATGAAAAAAAGGGGCCAGGTTAGTATAGAATTTGTTATAACTGTCGGTTTTGCACTTCTCATGATTATCCCTCTAACTATCGTATTATATGAGCATATCACAAAAACAAACGAAGGTATATACAACAATCAGGCTGGCTTAATTGCCAGAAAAATTGCAGATTCTGCTAATTCTGTATATTATATAGGCCATCCTACAACAAAAACACTTGATGTTTACATGCCAGAGCATATAGACTTGATAAATATAACAGGAAGGGAGATTATATTTAAGTTAAGCACAGGCCAGGAAATAGTAAGTATGTCTAATGTAAACCTGACAGGCTCTCTTTTGCCTGCATCTGGCAGAAGGCGTATAAAAATCTCCGCTCTGGAAAATATGGTCAATATAAGCGAAGATGCCAGCTAATAAAAAATCTCAGATAGCAATGGAATTTATTTTTCTTATTAGTTTTCTTTTTATCATGTCTTTGGGATTTATAATAGCAGCAGGAATACAGATAAAAGAATTTTCTGATAATCAAAAAGTCAAGACCATTATTGATTTTGGAAATAGCCTAAAGAGAGAACTGAATCTTGCTTCTGTTGTAAAAGAAGGATATCAAAGAACAATAATTCTTCCAAATAAGGTAGACAATAGCATCAATTATACTATCCAGAACACTAACTCCACCCTGATAATTGGGGCAGAAGGCTATGAATATAGTGCAATTATCCCAAAAGTGCAGGGAGAATTGAAAAAAGGCACCAACTCCATAAAAAAGATAAACGGCTCTGTAATCATAGAAAATGTTTAAAATACCAAAAAAAAAATCTCAGACATGGTTCTTTGATATAATTGGCGGTGTAACAATATTCTCAATTGTGATGATAATATATTTTATTTTTACAAGCAACATTAGCATATATAACAACTCCAACTTCGATGATATCTATAATGAAGCCAATATTATCTCAAATACACTAATCTCTGCTGGCTCACCTATTAACTGGAGCTCTGACTCTATAAAAGAAGCAGGCATTACAAACGGGAATTATAGATTAAACGCAAGTAAGTTAAAAAATCTTAGCTCATTAGATTACTCAGGATTAAAGCTGCTCCTAAAAACGAGATATGAGTACCTCATATTCCTTGAAGATAGAAACAGCAAGGTATTAGATATAAATGGAATTGAATACATAGGAAAAGCAGGCCTGACAAGAGACAATATAAAAAGTATTGAAGCTCCGGATACATTGATATCAACAAGAAGATTCCTGATTTACAATTCTGATATAATATGCATGGTGATCTACTTATGGGAATAAAAAAAGGGTTTCTTTTTAGTGTGGATGCCCTGATTGCTTCAATAATAATAATTTCTTCAATGCTGATCTTCTCAAACATGTATATTGAAGAAAGTGAGTCTACTCACATAAGCCTCCTATCAAACGATATGCTGGGTATAATGTCAGAGATGAAGATAAGCGAGATAAACAATAGCTACGCAGCTTATTTGATCTCTCAGGGTGAAGTAAGCAATCTCAATAATACGATAATTGAGCAGATAGGCGAATTGTGGGCATTAAATAAAACCGAGCTCTGCAGGAACCTGATAAGAAACATTACTTTTGATTTATTTCCGCCTGGTTTTGGATATAGTGTTGCCCTTGGTAACGAAGAGATATATAGCTGCGGCCCAGCTAAAAAAAGAGAATTGATTGCCTCAAGAAAGATGATTTCAGGATATGGAAAAGATAAGCCAATAAAAGGCACAAGCTCAAGAGCATATCTAAAGAGCATAAAGGAAAAAAAGAATTATGCATATGCATATTTTGGCGGCTTTGTCGGTCAAGGCAGTTTATTCAGGCAGCTGGAATATATTTCCGCTGACGCTGTAATTTTATCATCATTTATTGAATTTGATTCTGGAACAGATTTTGATCTCTACATAAACAATAACTTCTGCAAGTCTTTTACACCAGAACAAAGCAACATGAGCTCTATAAGATGGAACATTTCATCTTGTAATGGCTTATTCACTGCCGGAATAAAAAATAATATATCAATTGAATTTACAGGAACATTAAGTGATTCATATATAGCTGGAGGCTATGTGATAGTAAAGTATGCAACAAAGGAATTTCAAGAAGAGTTTGCAAATTCAACATTAAAGTATTATTTTCCAGGTATAGATGGTGTGAGCAATCTCTACTCCTCATTTCACGTTCCAGGAATACTGAGCTCAATGAATGTCCATTTACATTTCAATAGCGAATATGCAAGCTATCTGACAATTGGAAGCAGGACTGTTTTTCAAAATAATGGCTCAGCAGCCCCGGAACAGATAGTAAATATAGACAATACAACACTTACTTCAGCGCCAATATCATTGGATTATACTAAACTAAGTCAAAAAACAGTGCCAATAAGATTCGCATCCTATAATATATCAAATGAAACAATACTAGTTGGTAACGCAGATATAATCCTGATTACAGATTTCTCAGGAAGCATGAAAAAAGCAGTAGACGACTGGACGCAAGGCAATCTCGGAAGTGATTGTAATAATTATGTTGGAGATCCCCATGTTAGGAGAACACTCGCTGTAAAATGTTTGGATAAAGAGCTAGTTGATATAGTTATGAATTACTCAGGAAACAGGATATGGCCAATATTTCTCCATGATGATGAAGTAAAATATTTAGATGACCCGGAAGACAGCACAGCAATAAATAATTATATTGATACATATGTTAATGGAAAAGGGAAAACATGTATTGCCTGCGCAATTAATCAGGGATATGATATATTGAATACATATAGCGATGCTTCCAGGAAAAAATTCATTATTTTGATGACAGATGGTTCTCCTACACACTGTGGACAGGGATCATGTACCAGCAATTCAGTGATTTATGGTGTTAAGCAGTGTGAAGGATTATGTGACTTCACAGGGGCTTGTGATATAACTAATATCCCTGGGCAATGTACAGAATGCATCAATAATCCTGGAGCAACAAATAATGCTTATTATTCAGCCCAAAGAGCATTCGATGACTTAGATACCATAATCTATACTATCGGATTTGGGCCTGTAGATGACTGTACATTTGCAAATGATACATTATATAATATATCTCGGATAGGGAATGGCTCATATCAGCATAGCAAAAATATCTCAAAATTACGAGAAATTTATAAGAATATCTCCCATGAGATCCTATCTAATACAAATCAGGTTTCACAGACAGTCACAGTGGTTGGAAATTATACAAACTCCATCCTCTACCCTGATTCTTATGTAGAGATGTTTTTCACACCATTAGTCAAAGAGCCTGAATTTGGTGAAATTACATACACATTTGAAACTGATAAATTCTCAAGTTGCATTGATACTGTAAACATTCCTTCTAAAGTCAGGATTCTTGATGCAAAAGTAGTTTCATATTCTGGACCGCATTGGACAATGAATGTGACAGTAAATGGACAGGAAGTATTTCTTCTTCAAAATTATAGTTATAATTTCTTTAAACTGGGTGATCCATTCAGCATATATATCCCACCAGCATTGCTCCAGCCGGGCAATAATGATATTGGTATATTGACAGGAGATACCCCGATTAATAAAACAGGATGCTCGCTTAATAATAGCCTTATTTATAGTGCTGCTATAAAATTTGGCACAGCTTATAGTAGTGTGCTGCCTAAAGCAGAAGGCTGCATCTGGACAATAGAAACCGAAGATTTGGATTTCATAAGCGCAGCAGTGCCTTCCAGCTATTCAGGAACAAGTTATTGCAATTATACAAGCTCAGAAATAAGCTTCGATACAGAGGATAGCATAGATCAGGCAGTACAAGAGTTACTCTCAAACCTTGATTTTGATGACAATGGAAAAATAGACATAGACATAGACGAATTCGATCTTGCAATAGAGGCGTTATGGGTCTCACAAATACCCTATTTGTGGGGGCCCTCAATAGTAGAGGTCAGAGTATGGCAATAACCATTAAAAAAAACAAAAAAGCAGCATTCTTTACAATCATAAGCATTGTCCTTGTCACTAGCCTAATCTTCTTCTATACAAGCAGCCAAAAATATTCTCTGGAAGAGCAAAGCAAAGTGATTGAAATAAGAATCTTAACAATGGATTCCTTTATAGAGGATATAGAGCACGACATTGAACGCGGCTTGTATATTTCATCTATGCGTTCTTTAATAGGTATGGCTGAATTCATGACTAAAAATGGCTCATTCATACCTGGATTTCCTGCTTCATTCAATGAAATCATGCTAAATGGGACAATAAAAGGCAGTATCATAAACATCACAGAAAACGCTACATTTGGAAACTGGACTAAAAAGATAGTTGATATAGGAAAGAAGCTGAATATAGACGTGGAATTTTCTGATTTATACCTGACCCCGTTTCATGAAGACCCATGGAACGTAAAAGTTAATGTATTCGGCAGAATTAACCTTACAGATAGGAAAGAGGTCGCTTCATGGTGCAGAGATCTAAATGTCACAACAACGATAAACATAATAGACTTTGAGGATCCCATATATACAGTGACATCTGCAGGAAAACTGATCAATAAAGTGATAAAAAGCAACATTACAGATTTTGTTTCTGGGAACGATGCTTCAAACCTCATAACACATGCCAATAATTCATGGTATATAGCATCCAATTTCTCACCAAGCTTTCTTATGCGTTTTGCAGGAAATCTATCACCTTCCCCTCATGGAATTGAGAGTGTAGTAAATGTAGATAACCTGCAGATAATCGCCCCTGAGATCTATAAAGCAAGCAGCTCTTCTATCGATTATATTTACCTCGGAAATTCATCTATATCTAATTGCAAAGTCAACGAAACAAAAACAAATATATCCTGGTTTAGGCTTGATAATAACCACTTAAATATATATGAAGCAAATTGCGAAAGCTAAATTTCCAAAAAACAGATTATACAGGCTCCCATAGTAAGATTTTTAAATAACAATCTATAATTAAAAAACAATGGGGAAAGAAAACGGTGTAATAGAGACAGGAGTAGATAAATTAGTAGAACTTATAAGGGCAAAAAAAAGAGTTTCTATCCAGGATGCAGCTAAACAGCTGGGAGTGGGTTCGATAGTAGTAGAAGAATGGGCTGATTTTCTGGAAGAAGAAGGCATAATTAGCATAGAATACAAGTTTGCCACACCTTATCTGGTTGAAAGAGAGCTTAGTGAGGGAGAGATAAAGGATAAGGAAAAAGAGTTTCATAGTAAGAAAGAGGGCTTTGTCAGAAAGGCTGAAATAGCGCTTGTGCTTCTGGATAGGGAAGGAGAAGACTTCCAGAAATTCAAAAATAAATTTGAGAAGCTTAAAAAAGAGCTTGGTTCTGGCCTCACACATGTAGAGTCAGAATTGAAAGAACTTGAAAAATTTGAGAATCTTAAGAAGAATATAGACAAAGAGATAATGGAACAGGAAAGAGAATTCCAGAAAAAAATAATTACTTTTGAAAATGATATCGAGAGAGAAGAAAAAAAGTATAAAGATATAATCTCTGATATTGATACCCAGGAAGAAAGGCTGGATAAGCAAAGGTTAGAAACACTTTCTATAAGGCAAAAAGAGCTTAACATCAAGAAAAAACTAGAGCAGTTCCAAGACAATATCCTAAAGATAAATCAAACAATAAAAGATGATAAAGTCTCTGTGGATAATTCTGAAAAGAGGATAAAAAACTTAAAAAATATAGCTGAGAAAATAAAAAGAGAAGTTAAGGCCAGGAGAGGCAAAGCAAAAGAGCTGACCAATGAAGGTAATTTGCATCATCAAAAAATCTTAGACCTGCAGCATATAGTGATTGAAAAAGTAACAAAGAATAAAGATGTTATTACAAAACAGATAGAAGATGGAAAAGCCTCGACTAAAAAATTCAGGGAGTTCTTTAATAAGAAAATGGATATGGAAAAGCTGATAAAAAAGATGGATATGCAGAAAGATGAGCTTGAAGAAGAGCTTATAAACCTGATAAAAAAAGCAAAAGCATTCCATCTCTCATCACAATCAACGGCACTAAAAAGCCATACTAAAGAGCTTGAAAAGACTTTCGAAGACATAAATAAGAAAAAAGAAAAATTTGAACAGGAAGCTATCAGGCTTGGTTCCTTGCTTAAATCATGATTTCATGAAAAGGGGAAAAAAGGGGAAAAAAGGGGTGAAAGATAATCTGATTAGTTCTAAATCTAAGCCAGAAGAGAAAGAAGATTTGAAAAATAATTTATCAGATAAAGATTCGAAAGAAGATAAGAAAAGCGTTCTTCTTGAGCAGTATGAATTTATGTCTGACAAAATACCCGTAGTTATAAAAATATTAAAAACCATGGAAGATTTTGTGCCCATATACACCCTTTCTATATCAAGCATAAGTAAAACAACAGAGATTATACTGGAAAAGATAAGAAAAGAGCTTATAAAAGAAGTTAACCTGGGCATGGTAAACATAGCAAACTATAGCAGAGAAGGACTAGCTGAAAAAAGATTTATAGAAACAATCGATAACCTTATTAAGAGATATTTTCCGGATGTTGACATAGAAACATCAAAGTTTTTAACTTCTTACCTCATACAAAAAAGCCTGGGCATGGGCAATATCGAGATTCTGGATGATGACCCAAATCTTGAGGAGATTGTAATAAACAATGCAATAGAGCCGGTCTGGGTCTATCATAAAAAACATGGCTGGCTGAAAACAAATGTCTTTCTCAAGGATGAAGAGCAGATAAAACATTTCGCAGCTATGCTTGGAAGAAAAGTGGGCAGGCAGATCTCTGTCTTAGAGCCATTGATGGATGCAAACATAGACCAGGGCGATAGAGTAAATTCTACCCTAAACCCAATCTCTACCAAAGGAAATACAATAACATTAAGAAAATACTCTGCCAAGCCATGGACAATAACAGATTTTATAAGAGAAAAGACAATATCTATACCAGCAGCAGCACTCTTATGGCATTGTATCCAATATGAGCTCTCAACCTTGATTGCCGGAGGAACAGCATCAGGAAAAACCTCAATGCTTAATGTCATAACCAATTTCTTTCCGCCTAATCAAAGAACTATCAGCATAGAAGACACCAGAGAAATTCAATTGCCAAAATTTCTTCACTGGGTGCCGTTCGTTACCAGGCAGCCAAATAGTGAAGGAAAAGGAGGCATTACAATGCTTGATTTGCTTGTTAACAGCCTGAGAATGCGTCCTGACAGGATAATTGTAGGCGAAATAAGAAGGAAAAAAGAAGCTGAGATATTATTTGAAGCGATCCATACAGGCCATTCTGTCTTTGCAACAGTTCATGCCAATAACACAAAAGAGACAATAACAAGGCTTACTTCTCCCCCAATAGAGATTCCAAAAAGCATGATTCCTGCTATCTCCCTGATAATAATCCAATACAGGAATAGAAGAACAGGATTAAGAAGAACATTCCAGCTCTCTGAAATCCTGGAAGATGGCTCTGCAAACATTCTTATGCAGTATGATACAAAAAAAGATACACTCATTAATATTAATAAATCTAAATCTATCATGGATACTTTAGAGATGTATACCGGATCAAAAAGAACAGAAATAGAAAAAGAGATAGCTGAAAAAGAAAAGATCCTTAAATGGGTGGTAAAGCATAATATTACTGACATTGACGAAGTGGGCAGAATAATGGCTGAATTCTATACAAGAAAAGCCAATTTAATGGTTTTTGTCAATAAAGATCAGCCTTTTAGGTGATTAAAATAATTGATGTATTAATACAAAATGTCTCCAGGTTATTTCCAAATCTAAATCTAAAATTAAAGCATGCCGGAATGGCCGAAACTCCTGAAGAGTTCATAAAAAAAGCTTTAATCTCTGCATTATTCTTTAGTTTTAGCATAAGCTTATTTCTGTGGCTGGTGCTCTCTAAGCTAGGTCAATTTACGCAGATGATTATCATGATGCTCCCTATATTATTTTTGCTGGCATTCTTTTATCTCTTTAAGATGCCTGACGTAAAAATAAATAAAAAAATAAAAGAGATAGATTCAGAGATTGTCTTCGCTGGCCGTTTTCTGATTATTGAACTGGAATCCGGCGTGCCTTTATATGATTCATTTAAAAATGTCTCAAAAAACTATGAAAAAATTGGGAAATATTTCACCGAAATAACAACAAAGATAGATTTAGGAACAGGAATAGAAGATGCATTAAATGAAACAGTAAAATTCACACCTGCACCCAATTTTAGAAGAATACTCTGGCAGATAATAAATTCTCAGCAGACAGGTGCTGACATAGGCACATCCCTAAAAAGTGTAGTTAACCAGGTAACTCAGGAACAGATGATAAATATAAAGGAATATGGCCGTAAACTCAATCCATTAGCTATGTTCTATATGATCATAGCAGTCATTTTGCCCTCTATTGGAATAACAATGTTCATTATCTTATCCACTTTCCTGAACCTAAACCTTAGTCTGCCAATACTATTATTCATCTCATTTTTCCTGGGTTTTATCCAGTTTATGTTCCTGGCCATGATTAAATCATCCAGGCCGTCTGGTGAATTATGAAAATGTCATTTTTTAGAAAAAGAAAGTTGAAAAAAGAGGTTGAAAAAGCAATGCTCCCGCCTAAAAAAGAAGATGGGAAGATATCTCAGAAATCAAAAGTATCAGTTCCTGAAAAACAAGAAAAAACACGGTCTTCTCAAGACAGCGCAAAGATAAACACCAGGAATGTAAAAGAAAAAAAGGAGAGGAAAATACTCCCAAAAAAGAAATTCTCAATATTACTTGAGAGGGCTGGCTTGTCTATTAGCCTCGATAAGCTATCTGAAATAATATTTAAGTCTGCTGTGGTTATTAATATCCTTATCTCAATATATCTTATCTACTTTTTCTCTGTAAATTCTGGGTATAGCCTGGCATATGTCATTGTTATTATGATAAATCTATGGCTTCTTGGATTCATTGTATTGATTATTAGTTTATGGCTTATGTTCTATCTATTCCTGGATCTTAAAATATACCAAAGAAATATAAGCATAGTAGAAGTTTTCCCGGATTTCCTGCAGCTGACATCTGCAAACATTAGGGCAGGGATGGCCATTGACCAGGCTTTATGGCACGCTATCAGGCCTAATTTCGGAGTTCTGGCCAAAGAGATGGAAGATGTTGCTAAGAAAACCATGACAGGTATGTCTCTGGAAGAGGCATTATATGACTTTGCTTCAAAATACGAATCTCCGACAATAAAAAGATCTATCAGCCTTCTGATTGAAGGCCTTAATGCAGGAGGAGAGATAGGGGAGCTGTTAGACAGGATTTCCAACAACATTCAGGAATCAAAAACAATGCAAAAAGAGATGGCCGCCTCAGTTACCACATATGCAATATTCATCTCATTTGCCTCAATCGCTGCTGCTCCATTTTTATTAGCACTCTCCAGCCAGCTCTTAATAGTGATAGAAAGCATAATCTCAACAATAAATGTTCCTGCTTCCTCGGGCAGTGCCATGGCTATAAGCTTCTCCCAGGTAGGAGTCAAGCCGTCTGACTTCAGGATATTCGCTATGGTGACATTGGCAATAACCTCTACCCTCTCTGCATGTATTGTCGCAACAATCAAAAAAGGAAACATAAAAGCAGGCATAAGATACATCCCCATGTTCGTCTTCTCATCCGTGATATTATTCCTTATCCTGAACAAAGTATTAGGGGCATTTATCTCCCAAATGTTTTAGGTTTAATAGAATATAATAGGATACTAGTATACAAAAACGTAACATTT
>JAGLMD010000147.1 GCA_023140175.1 Nanobdellota archaeon
CAAGTCCAAGAATAATATATTTTTTCTTATTGTAATGATAATGGGCGACTTTACTCATAATCTTCAATAGATTCTGACCATCTAGCTGAGGAAGACGACTATAAATCAATTTCCTCAACGATTCCAGTTTTTGCAGATAATTTTTCTGCATATTTGTTTGTTTCACGACTGACACCTCCATGTCAGCCCAATGATTCCAGAAGTTTAGTCGACAACTCACCCTATGCGCATTCTATAAATATTGCGGTTGCGTTATCACTTTTTAGTGATGACTACCCTACAAACACAGAATTCTGCTTTGTGCGACAATTATTTTCTAGCTTTATAAATCATTCAACAACGCGGTTCACTGTTAGATAATGCCTAGTAATCTTCTTTGCACCCACTTTCTTAAGCGCCCTTAATACTTCGCCATCATTAATAACATCAGTCAAAATCACTCCCCTTGCCAATCTTTTCAGAGCCATCTTGCTTAACAGGCCGTTTCTCCAATAAATATATTTACCGTGGTTAGACCTATCTTTATAGCCAAATACCTGCCAGATCAAAAAAAATTCCTTAAATAGGGAGATTAACAAATCCAGATCATTTCCTTTTTCAGTTATCGATTCATGGATCATATCAACTTCTTCAATAAGTGAATCTATCCCACCATAATCCTCAAGATCAAGTTGTTCAATCTGCTTCAGAATATTTTTTGGATTATCACTTACAATTGATTTAAATTTAGGCTCTGTTGAAATCATCTTATGTATTAGCTCAATCAAACTTTTCTTAGTCTTCTTATTTAACTCTTTTAATATATCATCCACCTTTTCAACATTCTTATTGCTCCTAAGTGCATAAAGGACTGCCGCTTCATGTTTACAGTTAAAGTCACATGGGCATGTGCATTTCATAGAATTGCTCTTGAGATTTATCCTGACTCTGTAGTTTCTGTTGCCTAAAACTGTAGCAGTGACAGTGTCTTTATCAATCAGAAGATCTCGCACCCTTCTTCTTTTATGATAATCAAGACCCCTTTCTCTTATGTGTGTGGCAAAATTATCTTTTAAGCTTGGTATTTTCATCTTCTATATCCCAATAATCTGTGTTTTTCCAGTTATAGTATTCAAATTTCTTCCATGGGACATACTTACATCTTTTTTCAAATGGAAGCTTGCATATCTTTATGTCTCCTTGCTTCATCATCTGATTGAATTCCTTTATCGTGATTTTTGTATCTTTTAACTTCTCTGCTAAAATCTCGAATTTCTTGAAGCAATCATTTAATATTGAATCATGCCTAAAGCATTTCCTGTAGCAATAATTACCTATATAATAATTTATAGCTATTCTTATTGCTGGCTTTGGCATAGTTTTACCTGAACTGATTTATCTATCTTCTTGATCTTTTTCAGTCTTGTACATAAAAGATACCTGAACTTAGGAATTCCAGTAGCCGATGCATATTCTCCTTTTTGAAGTTTACTAGCGAGTTCAAATCTTTCCTTGTGACTTTTCAAAACAATGAAATTAAACTTATCATCACCACTTTGAATCTTTATCTTGATATTTCCATTATCTGTTGCTTTTTTCCCGATTATTTCTCCTTTGGCATGAATTCTTCTTTTGTATTCTTTTAGCTTTTTTTCTTTTACGACCATCTCCTTAAGAATTTCATGTAATGGATTTTTCATTTTCTACTCTTTAGTATCCATATAAATACTTTTTAGTAAACACTTGTTTACTTTTTAGTTAATATCAATCACTTCACTAATCTTGTTCACAAATTCTTTTGCATCGCTTAGTGTTCTTTTTGCTTCTTTGTCCCCATATTTATCAGTGATAGTATATTGTACAGATATTCTTTCTTTCATAGCACCATCCAATTTCTGCACATCTTCTCTCCCAAAGTTAGCATCTTCTATCATCTCGATATACTTTCTGCTTAACAAGTTCTTCTTAACGCAATACCTGTATTCCAAACCTATAATAGTTGAGCCATGAGTTGTGCATTTAAGCCCCAATTTAGCTAAAGCTGATGTTGCAGCCAAGTACATTGCATAGTAAGAAGATATTATTATCCAGTCATGATAATTAGAGCTTGCAGGTATTCCCATTAGCTTTCTTTTTTCTTCATCTCTTGATAAGATATTTAAGATTCCAGCAACTTCAAGATTATGTCTTGCTTTCTTTAAGTAGCTTAGGCTAAATTTTTCCTGATTTTTGTCATTTCTTATCATGAAAGATTTTAAGTTTTCTTCATATGCTTCTTTTAGTTCTGCTTTTGATAACATTTTGCAATCTCCCTCCAATATTCAATATCTCCTTTAAGGATGATGTGATTGAGTAATGCTTCTTTACCAACATTATTCTCAGAATTGAGTATCATTTCACAATTCTCATCGGAATCGATTATTATGGGATTTATTCTTACACTACCCCTTAATTCACTTGTTTTAAGAATACTCTTGATTGAGCTTTTAATGT
>JAGLMD010000148.1 GCA_023140175.1 Nanobdellota archaeon
GCAATTATTTGTCGCGTTGACTATAGCTTCAATTCCTGGGCTTTTGCATTTTATATATGAAATAGTGTTCTGCTTTTATGAATAAAACTGCAAAAGTCTAGAATTCAAAACATTTATATATCAATTCTTACAAAAGTATACAAAAATACTTACATTAGTATATAATGCGAGATAAAAGTATAGTAAAACCAGAGAAAAATAGAGATTCAACTATTTCTAAAATTAACAATGATGTGGATTTTTCTGAATTTAAGCAATTGTATGATAGGATAAAAGATAGATATAATCTAACAGCTGCTGAATTAATCAGCAGACTTGAGAGAGAAGAGATAATCATTCCCTGCTCAATCTTTGATGATAAACTGACTATTCTGCAGGCACTTTGCAAGTATCTTAGGGAAAACCTAGATCTTAGTTATCAGAAGATAGCATCTTTGTTAGATAGAAATAGCAGAATTGTATGGAGGGCATATAAATCATCTATCCAGATAATGCATGGACAATTTGTTATTTCTGATTATAGCCTGAGCGTTCCTGTTTCAATTTTTTCTAATCGAAAAATGAGTGTTTTCGAGAATCTTGTTGTTTATCTGAAAGAAAAACGAGACTTGAGATATAAGGATATTGCTTTGCTGTTAAAACGAGATGAAAGAACAATCTGGACTGTATATAAGAGGGCTATGGTAAAGAGAAATGAAAAATAGCTTAGTTAAGGGGATAGGGAAAGTTATGATTATTATGGCAGCTTTGCTTATCCTGAGCTACTTTACTATTAGTCAGAATGTATCTGGTGAGATTTCTGAAAGGAATGGTATGAATTATAGTATTGTAAATAAGCCAATATATGAGCTTTATGAGCCAGTTCATATTGAGATTATGGGTCTTGAGGGTCTTGATACTATAGTTAGGGTCTCATATGAGGATGGCTCTTTTCAATATGCTGGAAGGGAGATTGAATTTGTGCCTTCTGTTATGGGGGATTATAATGTTACTGCTTTATTGAGTTATGAGGATGAGGAAGGTATAACCGGATTTATACTTAGATCATCATTTAGTGTTAAAGAAAGAAGAAATATAAGTTTAAGTTTAGCAGATGATACTGAAGAAAAGGAAATAACTCTTATTGAATATAATGGTTCGGAGGAAAAGTTGTGTCATAAGTATGAAATAAATGATACAAAACTATTTTTGGGAACTCAGTTTAATTTGAATATAGATAAGGATTCTTATTTGGTTAATGAATTAGTACATGTTTCAACAAGCGGTCCAGAAGAGTACAATAGTCTGATTAGGGTAAATTATGGTAGTAAGTTTGTTGAATACAATCAAACAGAGCTTGACTTTATGCCAGAGTCTATTGGAAATTATAATGTTGTGGCATTGCTGAGCTATGAAGATGACTGCAATAGTTTGTCAAAGTTCTTAACAGCCAGGTTTAAAGTAAGTGATATCAAGCTGGAAGAAGAGAAAAAGGATATAATAGATATTGTTGATTTAAGTGTTGAGACAAATAAGGAAATTTATTTTCAGGATGAGGCTGTGTATATGATGCTTCCTTCAAATGTAAGCAGGCTAAAGGTAATACATAAGGAAGCTATCTTTTCATATCTTGATATAATTGAAAACATCTCATTCAGGCCGCCATATCCCGGGGATTATAAGATAGAGGCAACAGTTTATATGAATGGTTTGCCTCATATTCTAGTAACAAATTTCTCTGTTGTAGATACTGCTGTTTCTGAAGTGGAAATGGAAGAACTTAGTTTGGTTAATTTAACAGAAATAAGTGAATGGTTAATTATAGAAACAGATAAAGAGAAGTATGATTTGGGAGATGCTGTACAGATTATTTCTAATGCGAATATTATCGAATTAAAGTTAAGGCATAAGGAAGGAATTTTCGGTTATTTGGGTGAGTTTACTAGGAATATTACATTCAGGCCACAATATATTGGGGATTATATAATAGAAGTAAAGACAGTTGAGAATGGTTTGGTTAAGACATTAACTGCAGAATTCTATGTTGATAATGTTTCTGTTGATGATATTTCATTAGCTTATCTCCCTAAACCAAAACCAGAAAAGAAAGAATTGAGATTCATTATTAAGAATAGTAAGAATGAGAAACTTAATTCTGTGATAAGAATTCTTGATAAGAGGAACAAGTCAGTTAGAGATAAAGGAGGTAAGAAAGCAATAGGTATGGCTTCTGTTGATGATACTATGGAAATGATGGAGTATGACTTGGAGGTTATTCCTGAAGAACAGCCAATCAGGAAAATATTATTTAAGAATCTGGAAGCTAGTGAGAATGAAAGCTTAGAATTAAGATTTGAAGAAGTTGAAAAGGATAAGGTTAATGTTCCTGTCAAGAATGTCAGGAATTCATTTGCTATTGATCCCAGTAAGCTTAAGTTTAGTGAAGCTGAGATAACTGTGATTGCTAAAGGTACAGAATTGTATAAATGCAAGGACTGGAATTTCTCTGAGCAGCGGTGTTATGGAAGCTGGGAGAAGATAATGGATCTTGTGCCTGGAAAGGAATACCATATTAATATCACTGCTGATGATCCTGCTTTTGCTGAGATTGGCCTGATTGCTATCAATACACATAAGAGCATATATCTGCCTGATGAGACAGCATTTATAGGTATTGGAATATTGGATCATGAAGGCCATGTTGTATGCGATGCTGATGTAACCCTGGTTATTACAGATTCTTCTGGAGTTATAACCCAGCTTACTACTATGGATGGAGATATACTTGTTTCTGATGAATGTGAATCTCTTGGTGTTACAGACCTTCCTGATTATTATACTTACTATAATGTTAGTGGAGTGGGAAATTATATTATGAATGTTAGTGCTGTTACTTATGATGGTGTGCCTTATATGATTGATAATTTCTCTGTTCAAAGTTCTGTTGAGTTTGATGTTTCAAGAAATGGACCCACAAGAATCTATCCTTATGTTCCTTATATTATGAATATTACTATTAAGGCTAATAAGAATTATGATGGGGAGATAATTGAGAGGGTTCCAAAAGGGTTTGTAATTACATCTCAAGATGGATTGATAGTTACTGAGAATGATGATGATAAAATCTTAACATGGGATAAAAACCTGGCTGCTGGACAGGAATATAATATTTATTATGAGTTTGATGCCCCTGATGTGAGTCCTGAATTCTATATTTTGGGCAAGCTTAATATTGACTCTTGGGAAGAAGCAAGATACTGGCAGATTGCAAGTGATACAGAATTGGCTACATACTGGTTTGAAGATTGTCAGGCTATAGCTGATTGGACACTTGAGCCAGCAGCAGGATGGGCGGCAGGCGGGACATGTGTTAGTGCAGGCGCCAGTGTTGATAATATGACCAGGGGAGTGGATTTGTCAAATACAGAAACTGCTAATCTAACTTTCGACTGGTCAGCTGTGAGAATAGATTCTGACGAATATCTAAAGGTATTTGCTAGTAGCGATGGTAATCTGACATTTACGGAGATATTCTCTTATACAGGTAATGGAGGTAATTCTCAAGGTGGATTAACAGAGAGAATCAACTTAGATTCTTATCTGACAAAGGATGCAAGCATAAGATTTTACTGCATAAGCGGAGGGGGAGAGTCCTGTACTGTTGATAATATAAATGTCTCAAGAGTGGCAGATAATGATCCATCTGTCAGCCTGGATTATCCATCTGATAATGCAAACCTTTCATCAGCTACTATAGATTTCAACTGCACTATTTCAGAAGATAATACTGTGATTAATGTAAGCTTATATGGAAATTGGTCAGGCGCCTGGATAATCAATGAGACAAATATATCCGGAGCAAATAATGAAGATTATATATTTACTAAGGTAATTCCAGATGGCAATTTTATCTGGAATTGCGAAGCATGTGATGATGCAGGGCAATGCGCTTTCTTTGCTTCTAATTATAGTTTTACTGTGGATACAGCTAATACTACTATAACTCTTAATTATCCTGGTGCTGGTACTGTGATTACTTCGTCTTCTGTCAATTTCAACTGGACAGTAACTGATAATTTAGATACAACTCCTTTGTGTAATTTAACAGTTGATTCTGTTGTTAAGGCTTCAAGTCAGGCTAGTCCAAATGGCACACCGGTAAATTATACTGTTACAGGCCTTACTAGCGGGGCACATACATGGAATGTAACTTGCTGGGATGACGTGAATAATATCAATACTTCTGATACAAGAAGCTTTACTGTAGATGTTAAGCCTGCAGTAAGCTTTGAGAGCCCTACTCCAGATGATAATTCAAATACAACAAACACATCTGTTGAAATCAATGTCAGCATAAATACAGGGGTATACCTAGGGGAGATGAAGTTCAATTGGAATGGAACCAATATTAGCTTCTATGAAGATGACTTGGTTGGAATGCTGACTTTTGAGGATATATTGAACCATGATGATAATTTCACAACTGAGATAGATTCTGATAAATGGGATAAATCTGCTGATGCCAGCTGGAGTAATGGGATGGCTTTCATTCAGCATCCATCATCTGGTGCACAACAGGGCTTTGAGTCTAAGTTCCAAATACATGGTGACTTTGACATCAAAGCCACTTTTTCTAATTTGAATTTACCAGCAAATTTTTGTGCTATTGGAATGGAAGTACTTGGCTCTGGAACAGCTTCTTGGCGCATAGAAAGAAGAAGGCAGGATATCAACTATATAGCAACGGATTTTAATGGCTTTACCTCTGAGGCTGATTCCTCAACAGAAGGAACTTTTAGAATTAGGAGGGTCAATGGAACAGGATATGTCTATAAGAGTGACGGTGTCACTGTATTCAAGAGTGCGGCTGTTGGCAATAATTCTGTCACATTAGAGTTCTATGGAAGGGATGATAGTGTTGCCTCTAGCGGCTATATAGATAATGTCACAATCACAGCAGGTAATGTTATAATAGGCGAGAAAGGAAAATATAATGCAACAATGCATGGAGATATAGATGTTATCTCTGATGGCAAATACGGCAATGCTGTGCTCCTTGACGGAAGCAATGATTACCTGAGCCTGAGGAATATATCCAATATGAGCGGCAAGAACTTTAGCTTAGGAATTTGGTTCAAGAAGACAGATGCTGATACTGACAGCAACAGGATAATAAGCAAAGGAGGAAGCAATATCGGAACTCCTGCTAATACAGGATATTATATCAGGACAATCGGTAATAAGATGGAGTTCTTTGTAAGTGACGGCACAAACAGCTATACTGTAAATACCACAGAACCATCAATAAATTCATGGCATCATGTATTTGGGGTTGTTGACAGGGAGAATTCTAAGCTGAGGCTTTATCTTGACGGGCATCAGGTTAATGATACTGCTCTAGGAACATTGAATAGCGCCTATACAAATGTGATTTTATCTATTGGGGCTTATGATAAAGATAGATTTGGCGAGACAATAGAATACTTTGCAGGATATGTTGATGAATTCAGGGTATGGAACAAGACAGTTACTGCTGCTGAGGTCAAAGCATATTATTATGGAAACTTAGAGAAGTTAGATAGTGAGAATTGGCTGCTTTATCTGAATCAAACAAACCTTACAAATACAACATACACTTATTATGCTTATGCCAGGGATATGGGCGGGGGCGAAAATTCAACTGAAATCAGAACATTAAATGTCATAAGGGATAATAAGGCACCTTCTATCTCTGTTGAGAGTCCTGAGAGCAGCTATACTACCGGAGCTACCTCTGTGTCATTTAGTTGGACAGCTACTGATAATGATGATCTTTCATTATATTGTAATCTCACAATAGATGGCAAGGCAAATGAAAGTGATATTTCTGTTTCAAGTGCAAGTTCCCATACTACTACTGTTTCAGGATTTAATCCGGGTTCTTATTCATGGAATGTTTCATGCTGGGATGGATGGGATAATGTTAATACTTCTGCATCAAGGTCTTTTGTTATAGCACCTACACCCTATCTGTATTTTATGAACAAGACTCCTGATAATAATACAAAGACAGTAAACACAGCTATGTGGATTAATGTCAGCATAGCAGAGCCTAGTTTGAATGATGTAATCCTGAACTGGAATGGAACCAATATTAGCTTCTATGAAGATGACTTGGTTGGAATGCTGACTTTTGAGGATATATTGGATCATGATGATAATTTCACAACCCAGATAGATCCTGATAAATGGGATATATCTCCTGCTGCAAGCTGGAGCGGAGGGATGGTATTTATTGACCATGCTGTCAGCGCTGCAAGAGAAGGTATAGAATCCAAGTTCAGGATACATGGAGACTTTGATGTCAGGGCTGATTATTCTAATTTGAATCTGCCAAGTTCAGGAACCTTTTGTGCCATCGGTATGGATATTTTTGGTACTGGTTCTGCAGGCAACCTGAATGTTGAAAGGCGATTTCAGTCAGTATCTAATCAAAGATTAGCAACAGATTTTGATACATTTACTTATGAGACCGATAGTTCAACAGAAGGAACTTTTAGAATTAGGAGGGTAAATGGCACAGTATACATCTATAGCAGTGATGGCTCTACAATATTTAAGAATGCTTCTGTTGGCAATAATTCTATCACGATAGAGTTTTATGGAAGGGATAGCGGGGATGCTTGTGACGGCTATATAGATAATGTGACAATCACAGCTGGTAATGTTGTAATAGGCGAGAAAGGAAAATATAATGCAACAATGCATGGAGATATAGATATTATCTCTGATGGCAGATACGGCAATGCAGTGCTCCTGGACGGAAGCTATGATTATCTGAGCTTAAGGAATATATCCAATATGAGCGGCAAAAACTTCAGCTTAGGAATTTGGTTCAAGAAAACAGATGCTGATACTGACAGCAACAGGATAATAAGCAAAGGAGGAAGCAATATCGGAACTCCTGCTAATACAGGATATTATATCAGGACAATCGGCAATAAGCTGGAGTTCTTTGTAAGTGACGGCACAAACAGCTATACTGTAAACACCACAGAACCCTCAATAAATGTATGGCATCATATATTTGGGGTTGTTGACAGGGAGAATTCTAAGCTGAGGCTTTATTTGGATGGGTATCATGTTAATGATACTACTTTAGGAACACTGAATAGTGTATATACAAATGTTATCTTGTCTATTGGAGCTTATGATAAAGATAGATTTGGCGAAACAATAGAATACTTTGCAGGATATGTTGATGAATTCAGAGTATGGAACAGGACAGTTACTGCTGCTGAGGTCAAAGCATATTATTATGGAAACTTAGAGAAGCTGGATAATGAGAGTTGGCTGCTTTATCTGAATCAAACAAATTTAACTGAGGGCACTTATAATTATTATGCATATGCTAAAGATACAAGCAATAATGAAAATATGACTGAAGTAAGAACAATAACTGTTGATTATACAGCTCCAGAAGTTTTAAGTGTTAATGCAACGCCCCAAAAAGCTTTGAATGGAACAACAATAAATATAACTGCTGATGTAAGTGATGCAAATGGAATATCTTCTATTAAAGCTGTTTTGTATTATCCTAATGGCACTAATTTACAGAATCTAACTATGGCCTATGGTGGTGGGGATATATATTGGAATGCATCTTATGAAATTAATTTTATGATTGCAGGCACATATAATATTACGATATGGGCAAATGATAGTATTGGAAACATCAATAATTCAGAGAAAACATGGTTTACTCCTTATCTAAATTTGAGTGATTCACAAGATATTACAATCAATGGAAGCTTTGAAGACTGGAGCAGTGTGAAGAATGTTAGTGATGTTGTCGGAGATGGATATTTGCTTATTATCCTAGAGAATGCGACACTTTTTAAAAATATCTCAACTGGATATTATCATAGCTGCGGCTTAGCATTAAATGGCTCTGCTTATTGTTGGGGCATGGGTAGTGCTGGAAGGCTAGGTTATGGGGGAATAGATAATAGGAATAGCCCAATTGCTGTTAATACGAGCGGGCGCGGCAACTTCACTTCTATTAGTGTTGGCAGTGGAAGCGCACATACTTGCGGCATATTAACAAATGGCTCTGCTTATTGCTGGGGTTCGGGTAGTAAGGGAAGGCTAGGTTATGGGGGAATAGATAATAGGAATAGCCCAATTGCTGTGAATAGAACCGGGTTAACTGGTAATTTTACTATGATATCTGCTAGTTATGAGCACACTTGTGCTATATTAAGTAATGGTTCCACCTATTGCTGGGGTGAAGCTTGGGATGGAAGATTGGGTTACGGTGGTACTGATGATATGTATAGTCCAGTTCCAGTTAATATGAGTGGTATAGGTGATAATTTCACATATATTTCTGCTGGCTGGCAACATACTTGTGGTCTGGTATCCAATGGCTCTGCCTATTGCTGGGGTAATGAATATGATGGAAGATTGGGTAATGGAGTTTCTACTTCTACCACCGAGAACAGTCCTGTGCTTGTTAGTTTGAATGCTAATTTTACTATAATCTCTGCTGGAGATGCACATACTTGCGGCATATTAACAAATGGTTATGCTTATTGCTGGGGTGATAATGGAAAAGGCCAGCTTGGTGATGGATCGTTTGGTGATAGTTCTACACCTGTTCTAGTTAATATGAGCGGCTTGGATAATAATTTTACAACTATCTCTGCTGGTGATGAACATTCTTGCGGCATATTAACAAATGGCTCTGCTTATTGCTGGGGTGAAGGGGGCTACGGAAGAAGGGGAGATGGAACTAAAGCTGATTTGGGTAGTCCTGTGCCTATTAATATAAGTGATATGGGAAGTGGGGGTGGAAATTTCACAGCAATTTTCGCTGGAAACATTCATTCTTGCGGCATATTAACAAATGGCTCTGCGTATTGCTGGGGTTATGGCGGACAAGGAAATCTGGGTTATGGCGGTACAGATGATCTCTATAGTCCAATTCCTGTAAATACAACAGATTCTTCTGAAGTAAATAAATTTGATTTGAAAACAATTTCCTTAGCTAATAATAATTCGCATTTGTTTGCTTTAATATCAATGAACGATACTTTGGATTTCTCTGTTTTGAACAGATATTATAGGATATTTATCTCTACAAACGGTTCAACTGGAAATGATACAACTCCTGATACTATTGATAATCTACCAATTAATTATAATTATAGAATACAGGTAAATGGAAGCGAATGCCTTGTTTATAATCATACAGATTATATCAATAATAAAACTGGTTGTTCTTTTGATAATAATTCTTATACAATAGAGTTGAGTGTTTTATTATCTACATTGAATATAACAACGGGAGATTCTATAAATGTAAGCTTTGAGACCGGTTCATCTTCTATGAGATATGATATAGCTCCTGATTACAAAAGTTTCTTGAGTTATGATATTGTGGCGGCAGGTGGTGTAGATTCAGATGGGCCAACTATAAGTTTAGATGCTCCTGCTAATGCAACATGGCAGAAAGGACAGTTTGTATCGTTTAATTATACTGCAACAGATGCTTTATCTGAGTTAGATACATGCATCTTATACGGAGACTTTAATGGAACATGGTTAGCTAATCTTACTAATTCAACTGCTGTTTCAGGAGTGCAATATAGTTTTGAGCTCAACTTAACTAATGGAACTTACATCTGGAATGTGTGGTGTAATGATACTTTAGGTAATTCAGCATTCAATTCAACTAACTATACATTACATATAGATTCTGCTGAGCCTTCAATTACATTGAATAGTCCTGCTGATAACAATTTAACATCTAATACATATATTGACTTTAACTGGACTGTTACAGATAATCTTGATACTAACCTGACATGCAACCTAACAATTGCTGATAAAGTAAATGTTTCTGATATAGAATCTTTGAATGGCACAGCAATAAATCAAACTGTAAGAAACTTTGCTGAAGGTACTTATTACTGGAATGTAACTTGCTGGGATAATGCCAATAATACAAACACATCTTTAACAAGGAACTTTACAATAGATACAACTGCTCCTAAGATAAGCCTAGATGCTCCTGCTAATAATACATGGCAGAAAGAACAGTTTGTATCGTTTAATTATACTGCAACAGATGCTTTATCTGATCTAGATACATGCATATTATATGGAGACTTCAATGGAACCTGGCTTGCTAATTTAACCAATAATACAGCAACTTCCGGGGTATCTTATTCATTTGAGTTAAACCTTACTAATGGAACTTATATCTGGAATGTATGGTGCAATGATACTTTAGGAAACAGTGCATCCAATTCAACTAATTACACATTACATATAGACTCAATCCAGCCTTCAATTACATTGAATAGTCCTGCTGATAACAATTTAACATCTAATACATATATTGACTTCAACTGGACAGCGATTGATAATTTAGATACCAACTTAACTTGTAACCTAACAATTGCTGATAAAGTAAATGTTTCTGATATAGAATCTTTGAATGGCACAGCTGTAAATCAAACTGTAAGGAATTTTGCTGACGGCACTTATTACTGGAATGTAACTTGCTGGGATAATGCCAATAATACAAACACATCTTTAACAAGGAACTTTACAATAGATACAACTGCTCCTAAGATAAGCTTAGATTCTCCTGCTAATAATACATGGCAGAAAGAACAGTTTGTATCGTTTAATTATACTGCAACAGATGCTTTATCTGATCTAGATACATGCATATTATATGGAGACTTTAATGGAACCTGGCTAGCAAACCTTACAAATTCAACTGCTGTTTCAGGAGTGCAATATAGTTTTGAGCTCAACTTAACTAATGGAACTTACATCTGGAATGTGTGGTGTAATGATACTTTAGGCAATAGTGCATTCAATTCAACTAATTATACACTGCATATAGATTCTATTGAGCCTTCAATTACATTGAATAGTCCTGCTGATAATAATGCAACAATTGATACTTTCATAAACTTCAACTGGACTGTTGCTGATACTGTTGATACTAACCTGACATGCAACCTAACAATTGCTGATAAAGTAAATGTTTCAGATATCGAGTCTTTGAATGGCACAGCAACTAATTATACTGTAAGGAATTTTGCTGAGGGTACTTATTACTGGAATGTAACTTGCTGGGATAATGCCAATAATACAAACACATCTTTAACAAGAAATTTTACAATAAGCTCAGTTTCTAATATAATTATCAACATATTGGATACAAACTTTACTAATTTAATACCAGGAACAACTTTAAACAATATTACGAATTCATTGAATATAAAAAATACTGGTTCAGCAAAGCCAGGTTCTGGTATAAATGTGACATTTATGACAAATGTTGGTTCATCTTATGGTTTGGTAAATGACACTTTTGTCATAAATGCCTCTAACTTCAGGCTAAATAATACTCAAATTAATTCAAGCGGGATTACTGTCTATGTTGCTGCTGCAGATGATTTACCAGCCGGAACTGATGTGAATTGGAGTGCTTCACTGGATGTTCCAAATGGCCAAGTTAGTAAAGTATATAAGGGAACAATCCTAATAAGCTGGATAGTATAAAATGAATAAAAATAAGATTATAGCTAGTTCGATAATAATAGCTGTTGCAGCTATTTTGGTTTTAATTATCTTTTTATTGGGTGATGGCATAATAGGGTTTGTCGCAATTACTTTTGGTGCTGTTGTCAATAATCCTCCGGAATTGGATTCAATTGAAAACCAAACATTAGTTTTAGGTAATGATTTTGTATATGATGCCAATGCTTCTGATCTTGATAACCATACATTGAGCTTTTCTACCAATTATTCAATTTTTCCTATAAATAATGTTACTGGTGTGATAAGCTTTACTGCTAATATGAGCCATTATGGTATAAAGCATGTAAGAATCATTGTTAGTGATGAATTTAATTGGAGCGATTCACAGATTATTGTTTTTAATGTTACTGGAGCATATTGCGGGGATGGTACATGCGCGGGGAATGAATCATGTTCAAATTGCCCCCAGGATTGCGGTTCCTGTGAAACATCTCTTCCTAGTGGAGGAACTAGTGCTGGCGGGGGGGGGAGCATGGGTTCTGGTTTTGTTGATAAGGGGGGCACATTTAAGATTGACAGGAAATTAATAAGAGTAAGAGTAAAACAAGGAGAAACAGTTATTGAGTCAGTCGAAATTAAGAATACCGGAGTTGTCCCTATAGAAATAATAATTGATGTAAATAAGTTAAAGAATCTTATTGTGCCTGACGAGTATGCATTTTCGCTTGAGATGGGAGAAAGCAGGGTTATAAATTTCACAATATATGCTAAAAAAGATATAGTTCCTGATGTTTATTCCGGGATTATAAAAATTAAATTTGAGGAGATTGCACTGCCAATTAATACGATAATAGAGGTTGAGTCATCAGAAGCACTATTTGATATCGATTTCTTTATTCCTATCGGACTTAAGGAAATAGAACAAGGAGGAATAATTAGGGCTGATATCAGTATTTCTGCTATCAGTCAGATTGAACCTATGGAATCCAGGCTGATCTATGTGATAAAGGACATGGATGGCAATGTGATAATTTCTCAAGAAGGGACAATTTTAGTTGGAGACTCAGCTAGCTCTTATGTAGAGATGAAGCTACCTGGGGATATAGATATAGGAGATCATGTTTTTTATGTAAAGTTGATATATAAAGATAATATGTTCATGAGGAGTGATCTGTTCACTGTTATTGGAGAAGAATCACCTCTTTCTTTAGTGGAGAAACCTGCTCCTATCTGGGAGGAGAGTTATTTTAAGATTATATCTTTTATAGCTGTTTTCTTTGTTGCATCTATTTTGGCGTATATGGCTTTTACAAATTTTGCTGTTCTTTATAATATTAAAGCGATGATTGCTAATGTGGATAAGCACATCAAGGATGGGGAATTAGATGAAGCAAAGTCAGCTTATCTTAAGGTCAAGGATTTATATCATAAACTTTCGAAAAGAACCAAGAAGAAAGTATATCTAAAGTGTATGGAGTTTCATAGAAAGCTCAATATGAAATAGGCTTTCATAAACCTATTGTTATGTTCTAATACAGAAATATTTAAATACTAGTATTATCTACTTTAAAGTGAAGATTTTTGTGTTCTATTCTAAAGTGAAAACTTTAGAATGTGCATAGAATCTATCACCTCTTTTTTCCCAGCAAGGCAGAAATGTTTTGCTGGGTTTATAATCACCTATTCTTTTTTTTCTTCTTTTTTGGCTGTTTTTTATTCAATAGGTTAATGAACAAGCCAATAAGGAGGCCCAGGAGAATTCCTATTGTTATCTGGAGGATATCAAGAGGAGGTATTTGCAATTTTGTGTTCTTTTTCTCCTTAAAATATATATCCAGATTAGAGAGCTCTAGCGCATATTCGGCATATAACAATGCTGAGAATTTATCAGTATCTTTCAGATTGGCGGCATATTCATAGTAACTGTATCCAAGAATCGGGAATGTATCTTTTTTTTCAGCTTTTACTATCACTCTTGTGGCTGCTTTAAGCTTATTATCTATAAGTTTCGGAATATATTCAGAGTCAACACCCATGGTATTAAGAACAATATTTGATTCTGCTTTTGATTTACTTGCCTTGAACAAGCAGAGAGCATAGTTGCCCTGGTTGAAGTCATTATAAGCTTTGTCAAGCTCTTCCCTTGGTGATTTCAGATCAAATGAAAGATATATTGATGCATACTGAAGCCTTTCTTCGGATTCAGATATCCTTTGTCTGCATGAATCTTTTAGGCTGGACTCGTCGAGTTGCAGTATTCTGCCAGTATGCTTAAAGAATTCAGACCAGGAATATGCAGAATAAAGCCTTTCATTTGCATATGCGTAATTATATGAGTATGAGTCATTTTTTGTTAAATTTGCATATTTTAGTGCTTCTATCAGCCTCTCTTTTACAACCATGTAGCTTTCAAGGTCAGTAATTGTTTTTATCTCTTTTTTGTCCATCTTTTTATCAAAGCCCAATATTTTTTTTCTTAATTCTTCTAAAAGGGACTTATATTTTATTTCTGAAAAATTCTTTGTTTCCAGAAAAACCTGGCTGAGCCTGATATTTGAGCCGAAACAGTGGCTGGCTGCTGAATAGAACTCTTTTTCTTTGAGTGCTTTTTCTCCTTTTCTTGAGAAATTTATAGCAGAGTCATATATTTTATTTATCTCATCAGAAAAATTATCCATATCCATTGTGTTTCTTAGTTTTAGGTTTCTGTCGCATAAGTTATCAGCAAGGCCTTTCATAGTGTCTGTGTATGACTGGCTTATCGATATATTTTCTTCAAATGATTTAAATTCTTTCCCTGTGAAATATAATAATGCAGAATTTATATCAGCGACTTCGATAATTCTCATTCCAAAATCCTCTTCATATTGTTTGATAGCCAGTGATATGTTATCTGTGCTGTTAATTTTTTTACCTTCTCCTTCAGGTATCAATATTGTTTTTATTTCTGTTTTTGAAGCAGCATCAATCTTTTCTTTTATGCCCCCTACCGGGCCGACAAGGCCCCCAGAGTTAATTGTTCCTGTTATTGCTATATTTTTCTTGAGTTTTGTGTCAGATAGTACTGATATTGTGAGAATGGTTGCTGCTGCGCCTGCGCTTGGGCCGCCTATTATCGGGGAGCTTGCTTTTATAGTATAGATGAAATTATAATCATCGCAGTCCTTCTCAAGAAAATCACATGCCATCTCCTTTGCGAATCTCATTGATATCTGGGTGTCTATCTTGCTTAGTGGAAATGTATCCACGAAAACACGGCCAGTACCCGGCTCTATCTCAAGGAATAACTCTGCTAAGCTTCCTGCGTACCCATCATCAGTTTGTTTTATGGCTAGGAGCGGCATCTTACCCTGCATAGAATAAGCTAATGGAAGAATAAGGAATAGGATAAGTATTAAAGATAATTTTTTCATTTAATCTGGGTTATTGGAATATTTTAAATTACTTTTGATTTGGCTCATTCTTGTTGTTATTTTCGTTATCTATCTGTTCTGTATATTTACATTTAGGATATCTGCCGCATCCCAGAAATGCACCATATATTGATTTTCTTAATACAAGTTTTCCGTCTTTGCATTTTGGACATGGCTTTTCTATCTCTCCATTTGCTATAGCTTTTGCTTTTTCACCTGCTTCTCCATCCAGGTGTTTTGATTTGCATTTTGGATTTAGGCAGAACAGCATGGGCTGTTTTTTTCTTTTAATAGTCAGGAGCATAGGGAAATTACAGATTTCGCAAACTTTATCTGATGGTTTTATCATAGCGTTATTAGGTAAGGAGAATGTAGTTTTACATTCAGGATATTGGTTGCATGCTGCAAATTGCCCGAACTTTCCTTTTCTTATCTGGAGTTTGCCTTCTTTACAGTTAGGGCAGTCTCCTAGTGTTGTCATAGCATCTCTGGTCTCTATATTTGCTGAATGCAATTCTTCACCTATTTCTTTTTCCTTTGCTTTGAGGTCTGTAAGAATTTTTGTAAGCTCATTTTTAGCTTCATTGAGCACATCTGAGCCTTTTTTCTTATTCTCTCTTATCTCTTCCATCTCTTTCTCGAAATGGCTCGTTAATTGATCGTCAATGATTTTTGGTGAATACTTTTCCAATGTTTCAATTGTCCTGATTCCAAGTTCTGTAGCTTCTATTGTTTTCCCTTTTACATAGCCTCTCTGGAATAATGTATCCACAATTTGTGCTCTTGTGGCTTTTGTCCCGAGATTCTTTTTTTCAAGCGCCCTTATTATTGATGCGGGTGTATATCTTTTCGGGGGCTGTGTTTCTTTGTCATACATGGTTATTTTATTTATGTTTACTTTGTCGCCTTCATTGACTTTAGGCAGTTCCTGCTCCTCCAGATTTACATACGGCCCATAGAAAATATGCCACCCTTTTTCTATAGTTCTTGTGCCTTTTGCAAGAAACAATTCTGTGTTAACATCAATCTTGAATTTGTTTGTCTCTCTTACAGCAGGGTCTGCAAATGTTGCCAGGAATCTTCTTATTATTATATCATACAATTTCTGTAGCCCCTGATCTAAACTAGAAGGAATTATGCCTGTGGGGTAGATTGCTGGATGGGCAGGATCTGATTTCTTACCGTTATTAGGGATGATCTCTTTTCTTTCCAGTATCTTTTTAGAAAGTTCTGCATAATCCTTATTTTTTGTAAGCAGAGATAAGATTTTTTTGTATTTTATACTTTCTGGATACTGCTGCGATGATGTTCTTGGGTATGAAATATAGCCTGATGTATAAAGCTCCTGTGCTAATTCAAGTGTTGTTTTTGGTGGAATCTTATGGCATCTATATGTCTCTGTTTGTAATGTTGTAAGGTCAAAGGGAGTGGGTGGAGATTGTTTAAATTGTGAGGTTTCTATATCTTTTGTTTTGCCTTCTTTCTTAGCTTTAACATTCTCCATTACTTTGTCTGCTTCTTTCTTATCCCAGAACTTATCTTTTACATGCCATGCAGAGATTTTGCCATGCTTAACTTTTCCTAATAGCTCTATCTGCCAGTATGGCTCCGGTCTGAATGCCCTGATCTCTTTTTCCCTATGCACAATGGTGTTTAGTGCCGGCCCCTGGACCCTGCCGATAGACATTATTTTAAATCTTCCTATGGATTTTATTGCAGCTGTCAGTGCACGGCTATAGTTGATGCCGTTGTACCAGTCAAGAAAATGCCTTGTTTCTCCTGCATGAGCCTGACCCCAGTCAAGTGTTTTGGATTTGTTTTCATATGCTTTAACAAGGTCATCTTTTGTTAATGTCGAGAACTTCATCCTTGCAGCATCTTTCCTTTTGCATGCATATTTTATCACATTAAGCCCTATTACTTCGCCCTCTATATCATAATCTGTTGCGACTGTGAACTCTTTCGCTTCTTTGCAAAGTTTTTTTATCGTATTCAGGTATTTTTTTGTAAAAGCAGATGATTTTTTTGTTTCGTGGGATGGCCGCCATTCTATATCAAATACAGGATAGCTCCATTTCTTGTTTCCTTCTTTTTGTTCCAGGCCGTAAAGATGACCTACAGCAGAAGCTATTATTATATCATTGTTTCCGTGAGTAACTTTGTAATATGGCACCCCATTCATATTCTCTTTTATCGGTTTTCCGTCAGCCAGAGCGTCAGCTATCTTTTTTGCAGCCTGCGGTTTTTCACAAATAATCAATTCAACCATAGGTTTTAGAATGAGTATTTCATATAAAAAACTTTGTAATCATTTTATTTTATACTATTTTAGCTTAACATGCTCTTTGTCTATAGTGAGATGCATTTGCCATATATTATCGTGCCTCTCATTATAATCTTTGATAAAATGGGTTCCTCTTGATTCTTTTCTTCTTAGAGCAGAAATTATAATTATTTTAGCTAATCTAATCAGGTTGTTTAGTTCTAAGATTTCCTTGTTTATCCCCTGATTCTTTATTATATCTAATTTTTTCTTTATTTTATCTATCTTTATATGTGCTATCTTCAAACCTTTCTTGCTCCTGATTATGCCTGCATGCTGCCACATTATATTCTGTAATTGTTTTCTTAATTTTTTTATCCTACCATTTTTTTCATGATAAACGGTGTTATCTCTTATTTTTGTTCTTATTATCTTGTCTTTTTTTATCTCTTTTTTTATCTTCCCGATTAATCTTGTTCCAAATACCATGCCTTCTGTGAGTGAGTTTGAAGCCAGCCTATCTGCGCCGTGTAGTTGAGTGCAGGCACATTCACCTATAGCATATAAACTTGCGATATTTGTTCTTCCATATTCATCTATTTTTATACCTCCGCACATATAATGTGCGGCAGGACTTACAGGAATCATATCTTTAGTAATATCAATTTTATATTTTAGGCATTCTTCGTATATATAATGGAACCTCTTTTTCAAATATTCCTCATTTAGGTGTGTTATGTCCAGATAAACATTTTTTGATCCTGTCTTTTTCATCTCTATGGTCGAGAATCTTGCAACAACATCTCTTGGGGCTAATTCACCATCCCTATGATATTTTTTCATATATGTTTTTCCATATTTATTTTTTAGAAGAGCGCCCTCGCCTCTAAGTGTTTCTGATATGAGCAATGAAGGGGAGGAATTATGCAGCATTGTCGGGTGAAACTGTATAAATTCCATATCTTCTAATACAGCACCTGCTTTAAATGCAATCGCCATACCATCCCCTGTCGTGATTTCCGGATTTGTTGTTTTACTATATAACATTCCGGCACCCCCTGCAGCAAGAATTATCTTTTTTGAGAAGATTGGCAGGGTTCTATTGTTTTTTACATCGAGCATGACACATCCAATACATCTTTTATTTTCAGTTAATAACTTAATTGCCATATGATACTCTAATAAAACTATGTTCTTGTTTTCTTTTACCTTTTTTACTAATACTTTTTCAATCTCCCTTCCGGTTATATCCGATACATGTACTATTCGTGCACGGGAATGCACTGCTTCTCTGCTTAGTTTAAAGCCATCTTTGTCTGAATCGAACCTTACTCCACTTCTTTTTAGTTCCATTACTGCCTTCGGCGCTTCTTTTGCAAGAATTTCAGCTATTTTTCTGTTTGAAATGCCGTCTCCTGTTCTAAGTGTATCCTGAATATGGAGCCTTGTTGAGTCATCTTTACCAAAAACAGCGGCAAGCCCTCCTTGTGCGTAGAATGTGTTTGATTCTTCAATCTTATCTTTTGTAACAATGACTACTTTTCCGTATCTTGCTGCTTTTAGTGCAAAGTTCAATCCTGCTATTCCAGAGCCTATAACTAAAAAATCGGTGTCCATTTTAAAGAATATATTGTTTAATATCCAATGCATGCGATGAATGGGTCAGATAACCCATTGAGATTACGTCTATTCCTGTATTAGAATAATTTTTTATATTTAATGGGGTGATTCTGCCAGAAGCCTCTATAAGCACCTGATTATAAAGATTCAATCTCTTTAATTTTTTTGTTGTTTTGATGATTTGTTTTTGCGGCATATTGTCGAGCATAATCAGGCATGGAATTTTATTATTCTTTTTTAGCTCTTTAAATACAGATGCAGCTTTAATTGCCTGCTCTGTTGTTGTCACTTCTATCTCTATGAAATTTGCTTTTTGCTTATGCTGCCATGCTCTTTCCAATGATGTTTTAACCGGGTCTTTCACTCCTGCTCTTTTCAATGCTTTAAGGTGGTTATCTTTTATGAGTATTGATTCCCATAAAGCTAACCTATGAGTCAATCCTTTTCCCACATATACTGCTTTTTTGTCCAGGTATCTCCACTGTGTTTTTCTTGTAGGAGCGATCGCTATCCTGTTTTCTATGAGCCTTAATGTGTTATCGGTTAAAGTTGCGATTCCTGACATTCGCTGGAGAAGATCCAGGGCTGAGCGCTCTATTTTAAGAAGATCTTTTTCTTTACCATATAACTCAAGGATGAAATCTTCCCTTCTGATGATATCTCCGTCTTTTTTTAATTGCTTTACTTTGATCTTATTCTTTTTGTAAAGGAAAACAGTCTCTTCGAGTCCTGCAATTATTCCTTTTTCACGTGCTTTCACTATTGCTTTTATGGTCTTATCTTTTTTTATGACTGCATTGCTTGTTATATCTCCTTTTGTTCCTATATCTCCTTTTGTTTCGTCAACTATGAATTTTTCTATCCATGACTTGTAAAGCGGATTCTTTAGGGTAAGTAAATGCCCCCTCTGGAATGCTTTCAAAAGAAGCTGTTTGCGGTTCATTATGGCAGAAATAAAAAGTATTTAATTTAAAGGTTTGGATTTTAGGGCGGCTATAGGGTGCATGTAGTTAGGGCAGGTGAATTAGCCCATTATATCGTGAATTGCGATGATTAGTGTATATTATTTAATGCAATTCACTAGATTGATAATTGCGCCTATTTTATACTAATTAGCACAATTATCAATAGGCTAAAGAGTAATTCATCAGCGAATAACCCAGCCACCTAACTTATTATGAGCATACGCACCCGCGGCTATAGCTCCTTTTCCAAACCCAGCTTATAGAAAGGAATGACTTTGATCGATTTATTATTTATATTGATCAACCTTTCTGAATTGATAGTTATGATATACCCCCTTTTTAGATTAAATGATTCCATTGCTTCTATTAGTGAATCTATTTCCCTTTTTTCTGTTTCCTTGTCTGATAAATCCCAGCATGCATTGATAACTAATGTTATGTTTAGTCCTTCCTGGATTATAAAATCAACTTCCTTTTTACCTTTATAATAAAATATCTCTTTGCCTCTTTTTAACAGTTCAAGGTAGACTGCATTTTCCAGGAGGTTGCCCTGCATATCCTTAAACTGAAAAGCCACAGCCTGACGTAAAGCATTATCAATAAAATATACTTTTCTTTCATTAGCCATTTGTTTTCTGAGGGAATAGTCAAATTTCTTATTGAGAAAGATAAGATAGGATGATTCGAGGAAAGCCGAGTATCTTTCAATAGTTTCTACAGATTTTTCTGAAAGTGTTTTCTTTATGGAGTTGAATGAGACTGACTCGCAGAAATTCGCAGCATAGAATAATGCAATGTTTTTTATTTTTGATATATCCCTTATCTTATATCTTTCAACAATGTCTCTTGTTATTATGTTATTGAAGTAAGAAGTCAGCAATTCTTTTTTTAGCAGATCATTTTTTGTGAGTATGATTTTAGGAAAGCCGCCATCTACCAGGAATTCTTTTGAAATTTGTATTAGTTTCTTTCTGTTGTGGATCTCATCTAATTTCGTTTTAATGTTAAAATTCTTGAATTTCAGATATTCTTTAAAGTTCAGGGGATATATATGCAGTGTCAGGTGCCTTCCTGTTAAGAGGGATGAAAATTCTGATGCTAATAACTTAGATGATGAGCCAGTTACAAATATCTTGGCATTCTCTTTTCTGTCATAAATGCTTCTAACGAAATGCTCCCATCCATCTATTTTCTGGATCTCATCGAATATTATATATACTTTTCCTTTGGGCTTTAGGACTGTTTTATATGCTTCATAGATGCGATTCAGGAGCTTGATATCCAAGTAGGGATACAGCAGATCATCTTCTAAATTAACATATAATGTATTGATTTTATTGACATTCTTTTTTGTGGTTATGTGTTCCAATAACTGGAGGAGAATTGTGGATTTGCCTGACCTTCTTACGCCCACTATTGCAATGATCTCATCAGTTTTCAAAAATAGTTCCAGCTTTTTAAGATATTCCTCCCTAATTATGCCTGTTTCAATTTTCCTGTTCCAGAGATTCCATTTATCCAGGATCTCAATTATCTGTTCATCTGTAAGTGTCATGATTATTCAAATCTGTCAAGATTTAAAAATCTTTCGATATATCGAATGATTTCTATTAAAATTGTTCGATATGTCGAACAAATCTTTATTCATATAAAACTGAATATCAACCTATCCTATCTATTTCAATTGCTAATTGAAATATATTAGCCAAAATTTCAATTAGTAATTGAAATCTTTATAAATAAAAGCGTTTTTCAAGGAGGTGAGGGTTTAGGATGAAAATCGGAAAGAAAGAATTTCAGGAATTAATTTTTAATAAGGTAAAAGAGACTAGGGGCGATTCGCATTCGACTTTTATGGGTTTCTGGGCTAATTGGTGGATTGAAAACAGAAATGGAATAGTCAGAGGGGGTACAACACCTATAAGAAAAGATGGCACTAACCCAAGGAATAATGAAAAAGAAAATGAGAAAAGAACTAATATCTAGACTAAGAAAGTCTTTTGAAGATTATGTAAATGAAGCTGATGGAATAGGGTTCTGGTTTGCTAGAGACATACAAGGATTGCTTGATTATGAAGAATGGAGAAACTTCTCAAATGTTATAGAAAAGGCGAAAATAGCCTGTAAAAAATCAGGACAAAGTGTTCCTGATCATTTTGTTGATGTCAACAAAACGATACCTATGCCCAAAGGCGCAAGTAAAGAAATACCCGATATTATGCTTACTAGATATGCTTGTTACCTTATTGTCCAAAATGGCGATCCTAGAAAAGAGCAGATTGCTTTCGCTCAAAGCTATTTTGCTGTACAAACAAGAAAGCAGGAATTAATTGAAGAAAGGATAGCATTAGTTGAAAGGCCGGGCGCAAGACAGAAATTAGTGGCTTCTGAGATCGAACTTTCTAAGCTAATTTATGAAAGAGATGTTGATGAGGATGGATTTGCGAGAATCAGAAGTAAAGGGGATAAAGCATTATTTGGCGGGTTCACCACTTCAATGATGAAAAATAAGCTTAAAATTCCCAAGAACAGGCCTTTAGCAGATTTTCTTCCAACAATTATTATTACAGCTAAAAATCCGGCTACAGAAATTACTAATGTGTTATCCCGAAACTATTTCCCTACGATGAGTTAAATCCATATATGAAATTCACTAAAGCAAATTATTATATCGAAGGGAAATAATAAACGGATAACATAGTTGGACTTGGCATCATTACATTTTTATATTATCCTGGAATTATGATTTATATGTTAGATAAAGTGAAGCAATTTGTTAAAGAATCTTTCGAGAATTGTGCTACTGGTAAAAGTGTGGAACATTTTGAAAGAACAGTTTATTGGATACGACAATTAAAACCCAATGCTGATGAGGCAATTCTTATAGCTGCTTATGCTCATGATATTGCAAGAGCATTTAGAAGTACTAATTCAGAGCAGACTTTTAAAACCCATGAGTTAAATGATCCTGAAATTTTGGAAGAACATCAAAAAGAAGGAGCAAAAATTATGGCTGATTTTTTAGAAGAAAGGGGTTTTGAAAAAGACAAGATTGAAAGAATTGCTAATATGATTCTGAAACACGAAATTGGTGGAGATGAGGAATCAGTTTTAATTAAGGATGCAGACAGCATCAGCTATCTTGAAATAAATGCACCCAAACATATAAAGAAACTTGTTGTACCATTAGGTAAAGATAAAGTGGAAAGAAAGATTAGGTGGATGTTTGAAAGAATTTCTTCTGAAAAAGCAAAACAAATTGCCGGATCATTCTATAAACGAGCTATCGATATGTTAGAATCCGGCTAAATTTTCCATGCGCCAAGCCTAATTGAATGTAACATATTATTGTGTCATCTAATCCCACTTCTTATCTTTAACTTAATTCAATCATCTTATCCAAAGCCTTTCTTGCTTTTTTAGCTATTTCCTCGTCTATAATTATTTCATACTGCTCTTTCTCAAGAGATTCAAATACTTTCTCTAGTGTTGTTTTCTTCATATTGAAGCAGACTCCACCAATTGCATAGAATTTTTTATCAGGCACTTCTTTTATCAATCTGTTAACCATTCCTTCCTCTGTGGCTATAATGAACTCTTTTGCTGAGTTTTCTTTTGCGTATCTTATCATCCCGCCTGTGCCTGTGACATGGTCTGCTAGTTCTAGAACTTCTATCGGTGATTCTGGGTGTGCAACAAGCATTGCTTCCGGATGAATCTGTTTTGCTTTTTTTGCCTGCTCCAGCAATATCTTTGAATGGACAAAACAAAAGCCATTGCATAAGATTATCTCTTTGTTGGTATGATTTTTGACCCATTCTCCTAAATGAATGTCAGGTATAAATATTATCTTTTCATTGGGGAGTTTGTTTACTATCTCTATAGCGTTCATAGAAGTGCAGCAAGCAGTTGACTCTGCTTTTATATCGGCGTTTGTATTTACATAAGAGACTACTGCTGCTTCCGGATGAAGCTGTTTTAGTTTTCTGAGTTTTTCTACAGTGATCATCTGTGCCATTGGACAAGAAGCATCTTTAGATGGAAGAAGTACTTTGCTTTTTGGAGAGAGTATTTTGGCGGTTTCTGCCATAAAATCTACTCCGCAGAAAACAATTGTTTCTGCATCTGTGTTTGCAGCTTTTTTTGCCAGATCTAAAGAATCTCCTATGAAGTCTGCTATCTCATAGATTTCCTTTCTCTGGTAATTATGTACGAGTATTACAGCATTTTTCTGCTTTTTTAGCTGATTAATTTTCTTTATTAATTCACTATTTTCCATATCTTTATGGGAATGGCAGATGTTTAAATATATTTTCTCTTTTTCAACAAAATATAAAAATTAGCCGGATATTCTATAACATTATGAACATGGAATTTATAGATAGGGTTGTAAAACCTTTGGATGAGTTTATAGATAGAAAAATGGAAATGCTTCCTTTTGCTTTAGATAATGGATTTATTCCTATCAAGATTGATGAAGGGAATTTTCATGAATTAGGCTTATTTTCGAATAATGCTGTTTTAGTTGGTGTAGATGGAGGCAATGCAGAGATTTTGAATGCACCCAGTTTTTCTTTAAATTTTATCAGGGTTGTCGGGGTCTTTTATAATGAGAACAAAAGAATCGATATATTGAAGAAAGAGTTCTTCTGTTTTGTAAAAGCCGAAAATAAAGATGATAAAATAAGTTATTCTGTTGAGATATTCGGTGATAATATATTTGATAAAGAGCTTAATTTTAGTTCAGAAATAAAGACTTTAAGGGGTGAGAAGTATCGGATTGAGATTGAGTCAGTTGGGAGCATGGTAAGGAGATATGCAGAGTTAAAATTGGCTGAGAGCATTGTAAATAATTGCCAGGAGAATACATCTATTGTCGTTGATGGAAGTATAAGTGCTAATAGTGAGGAAGAACTTAGTTTAATCAAGAATTTGGCCTTTAGTGCGATTAGTAATAAGGTTAAATTGGGATTCTTGAGCAAGACATGCAGATTATTGACAAAGAATGCTTACAGCTTGAATTCTGTCCTAAATGAGGCAGGACCTAAAAGCAGCTGGTTTTATTATCCTGTTTTTGAGATCAATAATAAGGATTATTTAGGGGAGATGTATTTTGTAAAGCTCAACTCTAAAGCAAATCATGTTTTTAGGCTGGAGATTGGCGGAAAGGATAAAGGTAATGTTGAGGAATATATCCTGTCCTTAGCACTTAACTCAAATGATCCAATATTCTATGGTTATCCTTACTGCCTTATTGAGGCAGATAAAATGGCAAGAGTGTCTAATAATGAGAAGGAATATTTGAGAACTATTTTTTTGTCTAAAATCAGGAACAAGGATAAACTTAGGTATATATTATCTAGTACTGATGCGCATGATATACTGGATAATATGATGTTTTAGTCAATAAAGAAAAAACTTTATATATCCCTTCAATCTGTTCTAATCTATGTTTGATGTTATATGTG
>JAGLMD010000149.1 GCA_023140175.1 Nanobdellota archaeon
CAGGGGCCATGAATAGGGGTTGGACTTAAGTCGGGGCATAGTGACTGCAAATCGCTAAGCATACTCGAATTTATCTAAAAAAATCGTAGTAATTTTATTCTAATTACATTTATTTAAATAAATCATGCTAAACCAGTACAAGTATTTTTCCACTCATTCAATATTGGAGTTAAATATTGGATGAAAATAATAAGGCAAAGATATCTTATTGGAAAGAAAATTGACAATGGCTGCTATATAATAAGAAAATTTTTATAATGGAACATAAACATATCAAATAATTAATGATAATTATTATATTGCTGGCATTGGGAGTACAAATTGATAATTCAGAATGAAATTCATCAAAAAATAAAAAGTACTGATTTAAGCGAACGTATACAAGCAGTTAATCTACTCCTAAGCAATTTTGCAGTTTTACAAAACAATGAGCAAGCATGGGGAGAATTAAATCGCTTAATAAAAGATGAATCTTATTCAGTAAGGTGGGCTGTTGCTGAACAATTCGGCCTTGTTTTTCCAGATATTAAGGATAAAAATGCGGCATTTAGATTCCTTTCATATTTATTAGTAGATGGGAATAATTATGTAAAAGAGAGTGCAGTTTATTCATTGGGTGTTGCTTTCCCACACATTCTTGACAAAGAAAAAGCATGGAAAATAATTATTAGTCTAATAAAATATATTCCAATAAATGATTTCGTTTTTTGGGATCATAAATGGGAATCTGCAAAAATAGAATATCCTGTTTATCAAATGGATGAAGAAGAAGAAGATTATGACGATTATGACGATTTGTTGTGGCGAAATAGATTTAATTTTCAAGAAAAAAAATCTTATGCAAACTATGTAAATGAAAGTGCTGCATATTCTTTAGGTATAGCATTTCCACACTCCCCTAATAGGGAGCAATCATGGACAGATTTACACAATATAATAAAAAAATCAAATGGTAATGTGAGGCGAGAAATAGTATATGCGCTCGGTGTGGCTTACCCTTATATCCCAGAAAAAGATGAAGCATTTGATTACTTATCACAGTTGACAAAAGACGAAGAAAGAGAAGTTCAAGTAGCTGCTTTTAATTCCCTTGGAAGAGCATCCATTTATAAAGCAACAACGGTAGATAATGAAGTTGCCTTTAAAAGTGAATTGGAAAAAGCTTTGAAATACTTCGAATATTCTTCAAATAAATCTATCTTTTTCAATCCATCTTCATTCTGTTTACCTTTTTACAGATCATTCTATAGAATTGCTTTCAATAAACATCATGAAAGTGAATTGGAAGTAATTGAAGATATTAATGAAGCAGAAAAGAGCATAGCAGGTTCTGAGGGGAAAGAACAATTACTCGAAGCAATTGAAAATATAGTAAAAGCCATTAAAGAGATTCAAAAAACAAAGGGAATGAGCCTCGAAACAATGCAATGTAATCTTGAAGAATCCAGAAAATACTGTGAAAAAGCTTGCACAATAATTCGTCAAACAGAAGGGAAGGCTCCAATTGCTAGCATGCTATTAAAGATGGGATTGCCGAAAATTGACCGAGATATTAAAGATTTAATAGAAGATCTAAAAATAAAAGCAAAATATGTATGCATTGAAACAAAAAATACAGGGCAAGGAGAATTAGCTGCTGAAGCATATAATAAAATAAAAACATTAGATAAAGATAATCCTATCAAATTCGACTCAATAATGGAACAATTAATTGAAATGTTTAAGATGAAAATACCAAAAATTCAAGGAAATGAACATATATTTCAAGAAATCGAAAATCTTAGAATGGCACCAAATGATGAAACATTGTTATCAAAAATGATTCCTATAGTAGGTGCCATCCCTCAGATAATCATTGGTAGGGATCAGATCAATATTGAAAGCTTTGAAGGGGAAATACAAACATAAAGTGTTTAAAGTTATTGCCAAAAGGTGTTATAAATGAATGTGGAAAGAGACCAAATCAACATTACAAATTTTAAAGGTAGTTTCAATACTGGAATAAATAAGAATCCTAACATAGATAAGAATATTGAAACGGATAATTCGAAAAGAGTTTTAAAATCACAATTATCGGTTGATGAAATTATTCAAGAAAAAAATGTTGAGATTGAACAAATTCTCAACATTTGGGGCTTAAGACCTAGTGGTATTTCTTACGGAAAAAGGGAAGAGAAAAAGAGAGATATTGAGATGTGGCTTCGTCGTTTTTCACCGAGTGAAATTGATGATGCTTTTTTAATTTTGAAAAAAATCCAGTATCATGACAGCGATAGGATTGGCACATACATAAAAGGACTTTCAAATGAACTGAAAAATATTTTTAATAACGACTTTTCAGATATATTATTTTATCCCCTTGGTGAATCACCAGCATCCAGTGGCGGGAATTTTTTATACTCATATAGAAAAGAACTCGGGCTCCCAGAAAGTGCTTTTCCAAATATTCCTCTGAATAAAATAAACCTTTCTGGTGTAAAAGCAATTGTTTTTTTCGATGATATTATTGGTTCTGGAAATCAAGCCGTAACGTTTTCAAAAAAACATTTGCACGACATACAAATTGATAAATATTATATTGCACTTCTTGCATTTGAAAAAGGTTATAAAAGATTAGATGAAGAAAAATGTTTTAAACAAGTTATTGTTCATGAAATCATTTCAGAAGAACTAAGAGCTTTCTCAAATAATTCCCTAATTTTTCCTGATGAAGATATTCGAGAAAGGATTAAAAAATTATGTGAAAAATATGGGAAAATTCTATATCCAAAAAATCCTCTCGGATATGATAATTCGCAAGCTTTAATTGTTTTTCACCATAATACACCCAATAACACACTTCCCATTATCTGGGCAAGTGATAGGAATGAAAAGAAACCTGGTTATGTTTGGTATCCTGTATGGGAGCGAATTAAAAGTAAAGAATCATATAAACATACTCAGATTAATAAATCTCCAGCCCCGCTATTAATATTCAAAAATGTATACAATTTCGCACTTAATGAGATGCACTTGTTTAATTCGGAAGCAAAGAAATTTGCTGAATTATGGATTGAAGAAAATATAGATAAAGACTTTGAAATTTTCAAGGAAACTTATCAGTTTGCACTTAATGAGATGCACTTGTTTAATTCGGAAGCAAAGAAATTTGCTGAATTGTGGATCGAAGAAAATATAGATAAGTTCGAAATGTTTAAGGAAGCTTATCAGTTCGCACTTAATGAGATGCACTTGTTTAATTCGGAAGCAAAGAAGTTCGCATTTGAGAAAATTGCAAACAAGTAATTATCGGAGCGTCCACCAAGATGCCTCGAATAGAGCGGAGCGACGTCTGGATCGTTGACTATGGAATAAATAATTGGATTAGATATAAAAATTCAAAACCCCATTGCTAACTCCATTATCCCACCCGACATCCCAAAATCCATAACAAAAAATTCCCGCATCTCAATCAGGGCAAAATA
>JAGLMD010000015.1 GCA_023140175.1 Nanobdellota archaeon
CAACCTTAAGCTTGATTTCATTCTCTGGCATATATATTCACCATATCTCTTTTATTCCTCTATAGTACTCCCTATGTATAATTATCTTTCTTATAAATGTTTTGGATAAGAATTTTTGTAAAAATGTACTTTCGTAGGAATTCTTCTATCCAATAATAAATCCTTATTTCTTCTTCTCAGTTTCCTTGGCTTCCATATTTACCTTTGGCAAAGGTATCGGGCTAGGCAAGTTAACTTCCTGGCTTAATATCAAAGCCTGAACATTACATTTAGTAAGAACATTATTGAGAATAGCAACCATCAATTTTCTCTCTATTCTTTTCTGTTTCTTCCAGTCTTCCATAATCTTTTTGCCTTTTGAAGCTTCTTCCAGAAACAAGACTTCTCCTCCCAATAGTATCTTTCCGATATTTGGCTCATATTTTGATATAAACTCAAATACAAATTTAATGGCTTTTTGTTTCTCTGTGCCTAACGAGAGGTCTGTTTCTACTACATCCTTTATAGAGACATTATTGCTTATATTTATCTTTCCACCTTGGCTGTCTTTTTTCTCAACATCAATTTTTGTAAAATTAAATCCGACAATAGTCATTATAATCCCTCCTAAAAATTTATTTTTTGATGAGGTTCCAAAAATCAGAATTTTTGATACCTCCAAAATATTCTATATTCAAGTATTCCTCAATATTTTATAAAGCTTTTGCTCGAAAATCTAAACAAAAGTTTATTAATTAAACAGATATAGCATCTGTTTAAAATGAAATATAAGTTAGTATGTTTCGATGTTGATGGCACATTAATAGACAATGTAGAATACTCTTGGCAGCTTTTTCATGATTATTTTAGGATAGATGCTGAAAAAAGAGAACAAGCAAAAAAGAAATTCTATAATGGCGAAATATCTTATTTAGAGTGGGCAGAACATGACATAAACATGTGGATTGAAGCAGGAGTCAAAAAAGAAGATTTCCTCAAAGCAATGAAAGACTCTAAAATCAGGTTGATGGAAGGAGCTTTAGAGACAATTGCAAAACTTAAGAAAAAAGGATTGAAGCTTGTAATCATTTCAGGTTCTATAAATATCATGCTTGATTTTTTATTGCCTGATTATAAAGAATTATTTGACGATGTTTTTCTTTCCAGGATTTATTTTGATTCAAAAGGCAATATTAATAAAGTAGAAGCCACAAAGTATGATATGAGTGAAAAAGCAAATGCTTTGAAAAAGATTGCTAAGCGCGAAAAGCTTAAGCTTTCAGAATGTGTCTTTATAGGCGACCACCATAATGACATTGAAATCTCAAAACAGGCAGGGCTTGCAATTGCATTTGATGCAAAAGACGAAGGTTTAAAAAAAGTATCAGATTTAATCATAGACAAAAAAGATTTAAAAGAAATCTTGAAATATATAATCTAGAGTAAAACCAAAAGAATTAAAAATCAATACTAAACTAAAACAAAAATTTTCAATGACAAGTTAATAAATTAATATAAACAGCAAAGGTGTAAAGAGCATGATACCTAAACTTAAAGAATATGAACAATTTGTCGGCAAAGAAGAGATAGAAAAGATACGCAGCAGCGCAGAGCATTTAATTGGAAAGCGTGTAGTTCACGTGAATGCGACTGCCTATGGCGGAGGGGTTGCTGAGATGCTTAACACGCTTGTTTTTCTCATGAATGATGTTGGTATTGACGCAGGATGGAGGGTTCTCTTTGGAAATCAGTCTTTCTTTGAGGTAACAAAAGGAATTCATAACTCTCTTCAGGGCCAGGAATGGGATTTTACCGACACAATGAAAAATACTTACTTAGAGTTTTGCAAGAGAAACTCAATAATAAATCATATTGATGAGCACGATATTGTTGTTATTCATGACCCCCAGCCTTTAGCTATGATAAGGGAATATCAGAAAAAGGCAAAATGGGTATGGAGATGCCATATAGATATATCAAACCACGCCCAAAATACTATGGACTTCTTATTTCCGTTTTTAGATAATTATGATTGCTCTGTTATTTCATCTCAGTTATATAGGATAAAGCATCTAAAAAAGCCCCAATTTATCATACATCCAAGCATAGATCCCCTCTCAACAAAAAATGCAGACCTCTCAGATGAGAAAGCCAGGCAGTTATTATCTGAAGGGGGAATAGACTTAGATAAGCCCATAATAACTCAAATTTCTCGTTTTGATCCATGGAAAAACCCAATAGGGGTAATAAAGATGTATGAGGAGATAAAAAAAGAGACAGATTGCCAGTTGATCTTAGCAGGTAATATGGCTGCTGATGATCCTGAAGGCCCTGTTATATATCATAAAGTCAGGCAGTATGCAGAAAAGATTCCTGGAATAAAGATATTGACAGACAAAGATGATCTTTTCATAAATGCTCTGCAGAGAAGATCAGATATCATATTCCAGAACTCAGTTCGGGAAGGGTTTGCCTTAACAGTATCAGAAGCCATGTGGAAAGGCACACCCGTTCTGGGCACCCATGTAGGCGGGATTCCATTGCAGATAAAAGATGGGAAAACAGGTTTCCTGATGAATAATAAAGAAGATGGGATAAAAAAAGCAGTTAAGCTGTTGAAAGATGATAAGTTAAGAGAAAAAATCAGTAAAACAGCAAAAGAGCATGTAAAGAAAAATTTCCTAATAACACGGCATCTGCAGGATTATATCGACTTATTCAGTAAATTCTATCCTCCACCAATGATATAACAATAGCAGACAAAAATAAAGTATATAAAATCATAATCTTTTTAAATCATTGTTTCTGAATTTTATTAATTCTTTTTCATTAAAATACAGAGATGTGACTTAGATGACAGACCCTACTCCAAGAGACAAGACAAATAGGCATTGTCCGCAGCAGATTAAAGGCAAATGCAGGAAAACAAAGAAATCCTGCAACAACACTTCACTTTTCTATGAAGAATGCAATACCTATAGGGGAAATAAATCACTCTCAGTTTTTCTTTAGGCCTTTTTATTGTAGTAAATTATTGCTCCTATAGCAGTAGCTATTCCTGAATTCTTTGGGATTATAACATCAGCTTTCAGGATAGAATTTATTCTCTTAAGTATTATGGCTCTAAATGTTTTTGATTGGGTGATTTTGCCTGTTAGTATTATCTTCTTGTGTTTGTATGAATTTGCGCCAAAAACTGCTAAAGTTCCAATGCTCTGCGCTACAAGATTGATAAGCCCCTTAGCTATATCATTCTTATTAGGGTTCTTCAAATTTCCAAAATGCGATGCAGTCGCAGATGGGGGCAGTAGTCCTATCCCTCCTGGATAGATTGACTTCAAAGTAATATCTGTCTTATTTAAGTTTCCTTTTCTTGCCATCTCTTCAATTTTATCGGGGTTATTTGTTTTCAATATTATCTCAGCCAGTCCGGTTAATGTTTTTGCCCCAATAGAAGTACCTCCAATATGTTTTGATTTTCTGTTCTTCACAGAAACCATGCATGTGCCTGACCCAATACTAACAACCAAAGCATCTCTATTATTAGATACATAACACCCCCCCATACCTATAGCAATTATCTCATTAACATGCATTATAGGTATTTTATCTATACTCTCTCTTATCTTCTTTGAGCCTGCTCCAGTTACATAAATCTTTGAAATCCTGCCTTTTTTCTTTACAGCATTTAACACTTCCCTGATACTTACTTTATTGCCAAATATGCTTTTAGAAAAAACTATTTTATTTCCTCTCATCAGCACATAATCTATTGCGCTTGACCCAAAATCTATACCTAACTTCATTTTACAATATTATATTATCTATTAATCTTGCCTTTCCTATGAAAACAGCCAATGCAATAGCGTTTCCTTTTTTTATCTTTTTCACATCATCAATATTTTCTGTATCAAAAATCTCAATATAATCTATATTTCCTATCTCCTTCTTAACTTTATCCTCTATGTTATTTCTTATCGTCTCTTTTATCTTGTCTGCATTATTCTCGCCTTTTTCAAACAAACCCTTCGCTTTCTGCAATGATTCATAAAGTACAGGTGCAGCTTTCCTCTCATTCTCTTTTAGATAAGAGTTCCTTGAGCTCATAGCCAGTCCATCTTTCTCTCTTACTATAGGACAAACCTTAATCTTAATGTCCATATTAAGGTCTTCGGCCATCCTCTTTATTACTATGCTCTGCTGTAAATCCTTCTGACCAAAATAAGCAATATCCGGTTGCACTATATTAAATAATTTAGCTACAACAGTAGTCACACCCTGAAAATGTGTCGGTCTCGTTTTACCGCATAGCTTTTGTGTTATCCTTTCTACTCTCACTATTGTCAATTCTTCCCTGGGATACATCTCATCAACATCCGGGTAAAAGATACAATCTACACTCCCCCCCTCACACAATCTTTTATCCCTTTCAAAATCTCGGGGGTAAGCATCTAGGTCTTCATTTGGACCGAACTGCGTAGGATTGACAAATATACTCACTATTACATTATTACATTCTTCCCTTGCTGCTTTCATTAAACTGAGATGTCCATCATGTAAATGGCCCATAGTAGGCACAAAGCCAACCTTTCCCTCAGTTGTTTTCCTATACTTCTTTAACTCTTCAATAGTTTTGATTATTTCCATTTTACACTCTCTTCACGATCTCATCAACAATCCTTTCAGCTATTATTCTTTTCTCAGCCCTATTTATCTTTTTTGCCTTTCCTTTATTGTCAACTATCAGTATTTCATTATAATCAGAGCCAAAAACATTGTTTTTGCCAACATCATTAGCAACAACCATATCTGCCCCTGCTTTATTTATGATGTAAACAGATTTTCTTTTCAATTCCTTCTCGCTTACATTATATTCAGCTTTAAAACCGACTAAGAAAACATCTTTTTTCATCTTCTTGATTTTGTCAATTATCTTTATATTGGGTATTAGCTCTAAAGTTATTCCTTTATCAGATCTTATCTTACTTTCTATTTTATTCTTGACTCTGAAATCACTTACAGCAGCAGCATGAATCATTATGCCATTCTTATTTATCCTCTTCTTTATCTCCCCATACATCTCTTTAGCAGACCTTACTTTTATATCATCTAATGAAACAGTTGGCTCAATGTCTGTCCTACTTCTTATCAACGTTACTTTAGCCCCCCTCTTCACACATTCCTCTGCTATTCTTATACCCATCTTTCCTGAAGACCTATTTGTAATAACTCTTACTTTATCGATCTCTTCCTCAGTGCCTCCAGCAGTAACAATAATCTTTTTTCCTTTCAGTTCATTTCTCTTTTCGACAAGCTTAACAATCTCATCTTCTATTTTATTTATATCTGCCAATCTTCCTTCTCCATCATAGCCGCACGCTAATTTTCCCTTCTCAGGCCCGAAAAAGAAAATACCTTTATTTCTTAGCTTTGAGATATTCTCTTGCGTTCTTTTATTATTCCACATATTAACATTCATAGATGGACAGACTAACAATTCAGCCTTAGAAGCAAGTATTGTTGTCGTAAGAATATCATCTGCAACACCATTTGCAATCTTCGCGATTATATTAGCAGTCGCAGGCACTACTATGATAACAGACGCCATATCAGCCAGGCTGATATGCTTCACCTTTCTCTCTTTAAGGACTCTTTTATAATCAAATCCTTTTGGAAATAACTCAGATACAACCTTATTCCCGGAAGCTTTCTCAAACTCCTTCTCAGAAATCATCTTCTTTGCGTGCTCTGTCATAATTACAATAACATTATATCCTCTCTTCTTTAGAGACTTGACTAAAGAAATTACCTTAAATGCAGCTATCCCACTGCTTACCCCCACAAGTACAGTGTGCATAGAATAAGAATAATAATCTCTCCTTTTTAATCTTTGCTGAATTTACTCCCCATATTCACTGGCTTCTTCACTCTCAGGAATCTCTCTCTTTACTTTATTATTTTCATCAAGGATAATAACCTTCTCTTCTAGTTTCTTTCTCTCATCTTCATCCACCATAACATAAGAGATAATATGGATCTTATCCTCTACTTTACATTTAAGAGCAGCAGGTCCATTCATACCTATTATTCCGCTGCCTTTCTCCCCCACAATAACATAGGTTTCTAATCTTTCACCATTATTAAGATTTACAATCTGGACTCTTTCCCCCTCAACAATATTAGCCTTTTCTATCAATTCTTCATCTATGGTAATACTTCCCTCATAGTCTAGCCTTGCATCTGTAACAGTCGCATCATGTATCTTACTTTTCATAATTGTCCGCATCATAATGGAATCTCCTCTTTGGAAGGAAATTTTCCTTCTTTCACATCTTTAGAATACAAAGAAATCGCTTTCTTGATATCTTCCTTAAGATTCATATATTGCCTAGCAAATTTTGGCTTAAAATCTGGAAATAATCCAAGCATATCATAGCTGACTAAGACCTGGCCATCACATCTATTTCCAGCCCCGATTCCTATAGTCGGAATTTCTAATGTATTTGTGATTTCTTCACCCAAGCTGGAAGGAATACTCTCAATCACCAAAGAAAAAGCCCCAGCTTCCTCAATCTTCTTTGCTTCTTCAATTATGCTTTCAGCTTCCTTTTTTTCCTTGCCTACCATGCCCAATTTCTTTGCGCTCTGAGGCAATAACCCAATATGCCCCATCACTTTAATTCCATTATCAGCTAAAACCTTGACAATTTCTGCTCTTCCTTCAGGCTTAACAGCGTCAGCTCCAGCATTGATTAATTTTCTTGCATTCTCAACAGCATCTTTCTTATTGTCATAGCTGCCAAACGGCATATCAACAACAATAAATGTTTCCTTAGCTCCTCTTTTTACAGCATCTAAGTGTCTTATCATATCTTCCATTGTTACATGTTTTGTCCTCTCATAACCAAGAACAACATTTCCTAAAGAATCTCCCACTAGGATAACCTCTACATCCCCATCCATTGCTTTGGCAAAACTATAGTCATAACAAGTAAGCACAGCTATTTTTTCCTTTTTTTTCATTGCTTTTATATCTTCGACTGTCTTTTTCATCTGTATATGATAATGGAATTTTATTTATTAAATTAACTAAAAAAGCTTATAAATAATCAAATTTAAATAACTGAACCAAACCTTCTGTTCTATGGTATCTTTCATAGACATTCACTGCCATCTGGATTTTCCTCAAATCTATCCTAAAATAGATTCTATAACAGAAAATGCAAAAAAAGCAGGTGTAAACATAATTCTTACTAGCGGAATAAACAAAAAAACAAACAGGCTTTCTCTTAAACTAGCAGAAGAACATAGTATAATCAAGCCAGCTCTAGGTTTCTACCCACCAGATGCACTGCATAGAGAAGAAAGCAGTAAAGAAGAATTCAACTTCAATGAAAAAGAATTCAAAGAAGAGTTGCAGTTTATAAGAAAAAATAAAGACAGAATATACGCAATTGGCGAAATAGGATTAGATTATAAGGATGGCCGGAATAAAGAGCTCCAAAAAAAAGTTTTTATTTCTTTTCTCAGACTTGCAAAACAGCTGGATAAGCCGGCAATTATCCATTCTAGAAAAGCAGAGCAGGATGCAATAGACATTCTTGAGCAGGAGGATATGAAAAAAGTGATAATGCATTGTTTCTCTGGGAAAAAACATCTCATAAAAAGGGCCTCTGACTTAGGCTGTTATTTCTCTATCCCAACAAATGTCGTAAGGGCAGAGAACATCCAGGGCATAATAAAAATAGTTCCTTTAAACAGATTATTCGCTGAAACAGATTCTCCCTTTCTTTCTCCTTTCAAAGAAAAGCAGAACGAGCCTTCTTTCGTAACAGAATCATATAAAAAAATTGCAGAGATAAAGGGCCTTACCTTAGAAGAAGTCAAGAATAATTTGTTTATGAACTGGCAGAGGTTGTTCGATTAGGTAATTTTCAATCCGCATATTACACATTCTTAATTGTTTCATACTTTGATTCAATTCCCTTTAAAATACCTAAAGGATCGTATATCTTTATATTCCTGTAATCATCTATATCTTTGCCACGTCTTCTTATAGCTTCCTCAAAGATTTTCATGTTATGAATTATGCAGGATATCTCTTCTCTGTTCCTTTTTAATTCGATATTATTCAAAACAACCTTAACCTTTTCATCTGAATCAAATTTCAATAAAAATTCTAAGGTAGATGACAAAGAATCAAGTTTTATTTTATTAAATTCAGGGTTCTTGTAGATTTCTATAGCAAATTTATCAGTTTCAACCAAAAGATGCATTATATAAGTTAGATTACTCGTAATAAAATCAACACTCCCTTCTTTATCTATAATCTCTGATACTCTTTTTTGAGCTTCCCCTTGTCTCACGATGGCTTCATGTCTTTCATAAGCATGAAATCTCTTAGCAATGACTTCTCCAAGACCCCTGACTTTATGGACATATGTCATGAATTCATTTAGATGGGGATCAGTTTCTTCCAGGGAAGTATTTCTTATATTTGTGTCAAAAGCACTATCAAGAAACTCAAGTTGTTTTCTTATTTCAGATATAGTTTGCTTTTGACGAAGGATTATATCCGAATTGATTAAGCCCTCATATGTTTTGTTTTTCTTAATATCTTTAATGGCAATCTTTATTTTCTCGCTATTCACTTTCTCTCTAAAACTAAAATAATCTTCTATAAGATGAATAATAGTTTTTTCTCCACTAATTAACAAATGCCTTTCCGTTTCTCCATCTATCTGGTTTTTTAATTTTTCTATCACTACATCATACTCTCTTTTAATCTCTTTACAAAGATCTCTTACACATTTCTCTACATAAGGCACTTCCTTTTGTTTAATTAAATTTTCCAGGGTTCTTCTAACTCCTTTTTCATCAAAGAATTGAGCTTTAGCCCCCCTAGATAAATTTGTATAAACTTCCTGTATATCACAATTCCAACCCAAATGTGCGCAAGTTGTTCTATATTTATCTAATATCCCCAAATATCTAAGCTTTCCCGACCTTTTTACATATTTAAATTCATCAATAGCCCTTTCCACACTACGAGCATTATAAAAAATATCAAGATATTGTTTGATTGTTATACTCTTCTCATCATTCTCTTCACATATCTTAACGGAATCTATAGTATCTACCAATTTTTTAGATTCACTTATAATATCTTCTAGTATTGTGGAGATTGATTTATCCTGCTGCTTTATCTTTTTTCTCTTATTAGCCATCTCTATTGGGTAACACCATGATACTTAAAAAGCTTTATGCTATTTTAATTCGTTAGTAGTAACTAATCTAATCTTCAGTACAATCAAAAACTAATTAAAGTAACATTTCATTCAAATATCAAATGCAAAAAACAAAATACTATTCTTATAAACTAAACTCATTAGCAAAAGGATGCCAGCTTTGTATACAAGGCAGAAAATCAGTTTTTTTCATCACAGGCATCTGCCCGGAAAAATGCTTTTATTGCCCAATCTCCGACCAAAAGAAGAATAAGGATGTTGTTTATATAAACGAATGGCCCACAGGTGACTGGAAAAACATTAAGAAAGAGATTAGATTATGCAAATCAAAAGGTGTAGGAATAACTGGTGGAGACCCCTTGGCAAGATTGCAAAGAACACTAAATTCCATAAAAAAACTGAAAAAAGAATTCGGCAGGAACTTCCATATACATCTTTACACCCCGCTAACTCTGGTTGATCAATCAAGACTAAAAAAACTCTATGATTCAGGCCTGGATGAAATAAGATTTCACCCAAATTTAGAAAATCCAAACAAAGAAACATGGAAAAAAATAACCTTAGCAAAAAAATTTCCTTGGAAAACAGGAATAGAAATCCCGGCAATACCAAAAAAAGAAAAAATAACAAAACAGCTGATTGATTTTCTAATAAAAGCAAAGGTAGATTTCCTAAATCTAAACGAGCTTGAATATTCTGATACAAATGCAGATAAATTAGCTGAAAAAGGATTTAAGACAAAAGATGCCAGATCATATGCAATAAAAGGCTCACAGGATTTAGCATTTAAACTCATTAAATACATAGAGAAAAAAGCACCTAATCTTAATATCCATTATTGCACAGCCACCCTAAAAGATAAGGTGCAGATGAGGAAAAGAATAAAATTAAGGGCAAACTCTATAAAAAAGAGTTATGATAGTGTTTCAGAAGATGGCACATTGATCAGGGGAATAATATACCTTAATGAATTGGCCCCTTTAGGCAATTACAAGAAAAAAATTAACTCACTAAAACCAGAAAAAAAACAAAAACTCCTGGTCAAATTGAGAGAATTAAAATCAATCCTTAAAAAAGAATTCAACATAGAGAATATCGAAACAGATAGAAAAAAATTAAGGCTTCTGGCATCAGTAAAAACAGTAAAAAATCTCGCAAAAAAGATAACACCAAAACTTTTCAAATTAGCCATAGTTGAAGAATATCCAACTTATGACGAATTCGAAGTAGAGATAATATTTTTATAAGATATTGGTAGTTCGGCATGTACTGAAGTGGGCGGTGAAATCAGGGATTAAAAATAGAATACATCTCTACATAAATGGGTATACATTAATAGAAATTCTTTTAAATAGAAGTATAAAACAATAAATTTAAATATAAATAAATGCTAAATGTGATATTATGTGTATTATAGAAGATAATAAAGTTAGAGTTGCTAAAATTCTACTCAGTTTGAAGTGTGTCGATATTAATTTTAATAATTTATTTACTTATGCTTCAGGGAAAAAGAGTCCCATTTATACGAATTGTAGGCTTATTATATCTTATCCTAAGGAAAGAGATGAAATATCTGGCTTTTTAAGTAAAGCAATTAAGGAGAAAGTAACAGATATATCAACTGATACCATGATATGCGGGATGGCATCGGCAGGTATTCCACATAGTTCATGGGTAGCCGAAAGGTTGAATTTAGGCATGGTATACGCACGCCAGGAAAGAAAAGACCACGGTCTTAAGAAAATAATTGAAGGTAAAGAAATAGACACACTTCCCGTTATTATAGTGGAAGATCATATAACAACAGCAGGATCATTGGCTGATGAGGTAAAGGAGCTTAGAAAAGAGGGTGCAGAAGTAAAATATGCCTTCAGTATATTTACATATAATTTACAAAAGGCTAAGGACGCAATTAAAGATATGGATATACAACTATTCTCTCTATGTGATATAGATACATTATTAGATGTTGCAGTTCAAGACGGACAGATTAATCTTCAGCAAAAAGATGAAGTGCTAAAAATCTTAAATTCTTAAAAAGAGTGAATTATCTCATTATTTCTATAATACTTAGTAACATCAACCAACAACAAACACTCAGAATAAACAACTCCATAAATCCTATGATCACTTAATCGTACCTGCTTATGCCAAATATTGTGGCTGTTAGGAAGCCGTAGCCTGCGTATGAGTAATAGGAGAGTTTCATTTCTTCTTGTTTGTCTTTAACTTAATTACCTGAATTTGCCGTAGTT
>JAGLMD010000150.1 GCA_023140175.1 Nanobdellota archaeon
CTATTTAACTGTCAAATTTGGGTTACAACTCAACCGGTGATTTTGGTTTGTGTAAAAAGATCTGGTTTACGCTGATTTTATTGTAAAAAATAATTCGTTAATTTTATAAATGAAACATTAGTTCCAGAATAAGAATGGCAAGAACAACAGCGAAGAAAAGATGGTTTGAGATAACTGCCCCTAAATTATTCAGGGAAGGGATAGTTGGAGATACACCGGCATTGGAGTCAAAGCTACTTGTTGGAAAAACAATGAAAGTTAATCTATCCACTTTGAACAATGATATGAGGAGCCAGAATACAGAAGTAACTCTATTGATAGACCATATTGAGGGTGATAAAGCGAAAACAAAGTTAATTGGCTTAAGGACTCTTCCTAATTCAATAAAAAGGATCGTGAGAAAGGGAAGGACAAGGATGGATCTGAGTATCAAGGCTATAACAAAAGATGATAAGGTTGCCACTATAAAAATTCTATTGGTTAGTAGAAGAATCATAAAGGGGTCTGTTTCCAGTGCTTTGATTGTTGAGACAAAAAGGTTCCTGATAAAGAGGATATCCAGCCTGGATTTTGAGGCTCTTTTTGAATTGGTTGTGTTTGGAAAACTCTATAAGGAGCTTATTCAGAGGCTGGGCAAGATATATCCGCTGAAGATATGCGAGATAAGGCAGCTTAAGCTTGAGAGATTCTTAAAGGCAATGGATCTTAGGAAAGTCAAGGAAGATGTTTCGAGAGAAAAAAGAATGAATACAGAAGAGAAAGGAGATAAGGAAGCAGGAGAAGAGAAGAAAGAGAAAGAAGTGACTGAGAGCAAGGAAGAGAAGAAAGAAGAGATAGCTGAAGAATCCAGAGAAGAGAATAAAGAAGAAAAAAAGGAAGAGAAAGGAGAGATAGCTGAAGAGCCTAAAGAAGAGAAGCAAGAGAAAGAAGTGACTGAGAGCAAGGAAGAGAATAAAGAAGAAAAAAAGGAAGAGAAAGGAGAGATAGCTGAAGAGCCTAAAGAAGAGAAGAAAGAAGCTTCTGAGTGAATTCTTTTTAGAAAGATATAAAAAACAGTTATTGATTATATGCTCATTTATAGCCCCATAGTGTAGCGGTCAAATTCTCTTAGGAGAAGATCAATCATCTTTGGTTCTGGGCCAAAGGACCTCGGTTCAAAACGACTGGTTACGCTCGGTCGACACGCAAGGAGGGTTTCGCTTTGCTCAAGCCCTCGTGCTCGCTAGTCGCTCGCATAATCAGTTAGTGAAAGTCCGGGTGGGGCTATATTTTAGTTTTCTGAGATAAATTTTTAAAGAAAACAATTCGATGCTTTAGCCTGAAGAACTAGTGAGAACTTCTCCGTATTTGATGGATATGGATCTTTTACACATTTCCCGAGTTAAATTTACTCCTAATAAGTATCTTCCATCCTGCAAGTGTGGTTCAACAGGATAAGAATTTGATTTTGTATGAATTATTAGATCTATTGATGGGTCATAAGCATCTAGATATCCTTTTAGATCACTTATAGATTTAATTTCAATATCATTTACTTTAAAAATTATTTCATCAACTTGGATTCCAGAATCCTTAGCAGGGGATGGTTCAATAAAGCCAACAATTCTTACACCACACGGTTCATTCATGATTTCATATCTATATACTACACCTAGCACCCCGCTATATACTGTAAACAACGGGTTCAAAAGAATTAATAAGATGATTATTATCGCTTTTGAGTTTTTGAATAATATATCTTGTTTATATTTATAGACAAAATTACATAATGCACTGAATGGATAAAAAATTATAAAATATGAAATAATTAATAATGGTATTGCAATCATATTCAATATCGGTTTGAATGTATAAGTACTTACAAAGGACTTTTCACCAAAAGCTACAACTACAAAAATTGCAAATGCTATTGATAATATTAGACTTATTATAGCATTATTTTTTGTCGGTTTGAATACAGTATACCAAATGTCCTTAAGTTTATAAGATTTTAATCCGAAATAGATTCCCGCTATAATATTAAACAATACTATTAGTGAATAAGTTATCGAAAGCCAATCACCTACTGATTCTGGGTTAACCGAAACAAAAAATATTGTCAAAATGATAGCTTGAAATAAACTAATTAAGGAACCAATCACAAGAAACCCTATTATTGATGACAGTATTTTTGAAAATATATTCTTAATGTCCATATTGCATTCATGATTGTCTAGATATATAAATGTTGCCTCAAAAGAATAAAGGCGGGCTTTTCCAGAGTAACTAGTACTAATATAGCATAATTCGAATGTGGCTATATTTCTTTTATGACTAGATTCTTGTTTTTAATAAATCTTCCCTTTAATGCTTGATGCGCCTGCATTGATCTTGACTTCAATATTCTCTTTGTTTTCGTCGTAGTTAAGGCTGTAGAACTTATTTTTTTCTAATTCCCTAAATCCTTCCAGTTCGATTGATATTGCGCCTGTATCCATATCTATCATAACTCCTATATCTCCTGGGAATTTGAGATCAAGTGAGCTAACTCCTGTGTCTATATTGGCTTTAGTCGGGTAAATTCCAAAAGCTATTTGGGTTGAGGTTGCGCCAGAGTCTATATCCAATTCCTTTACTTTTAGTTTTTTTAGGTCAATTTCCATATTTGCTGCTCCGTAATTAAGTTTCATGTCAATTTCAACATTTTGGGAAAGAGCTATATTCCAGCTGTCTTTGTGTTTTTTTAAGAATGAAAATCCTGCCTGCCTTTCTATCTTTATCTTTGCTTTTGAGTTGTTTTTTTCAAATTCCATGCTGGGATCATTTGCATCTGTTGTCTTTGCAATATGCCTGATCAGATAACCAGGGGATGCTGCACCAATCTTTATTTTGCCAGCACCGTAGTCTATTCCTATGGAGATTGCATCTATCCCTTCTTCAAACGGAATCTCATTTAGAACTTCTCTTTGTTCAAGCTGGGAGCTGCCTGTTAAGTAAAATATGCCGAGAGCAATCATCAAGATAAATATAGATGCGGTCAACCATCTATTTCTGAATATGATTGCCAGGCCGATCAGGAGCAGAGAAAGAGGCAACATTATCTTTAAAGAACCCAGGACAGAAAATTCCAGAATCCCAAAGAATTTAAGTGTGAAGATCAGGGTAATGATGATTAGTAAAATGCCTGTCAATAATCCTGAACTGTTTTTTTCTGACATTGAGGTCACTATAATATAATATCTTTAAAAAAGTTTATATAATTTGAGATAAAATAGGGAAATATGAAGAAAAAGACAAAGGTAATGCTGGTACTCCTCCTGCCTTTAGTTCTTTCAGCTATCTGGCTTGTGTTCTTGCTGATAAATATTCAGAACCCTGTGTCTGGGATGAGTTATTCACCTTCTTTTGCACGTTCTATAATAAATATGTTGACTGTCTTTATGGTAATATATGGCGCAATACTTGCAATATTCTTCATGAAAATGAGGTGATTACCCCAATTTAGATTCTATTTTTTTGAGCCTTTCCAGTATTTCTGTAATGGGGGGATTCCTTACTGCATGAACTTTCTGCTCTTCCTGAAAGAAACCTAATTTGTCTTCAAGATAACCGACAAGTATCAGCAGCAGGAATATCAGCAGAATTATGGGTATGAGCCATTTTCCCAGCATGATATCAATCCCATACTTTTCAAGGTTGGACATGGCAAGAAAGAGGATCAAGCCCATATTAACAAGAGATGCATAAGTCAGGGCACGGTTAACATATACTTTTACATGGATTAGTTTACTTCTTAGGTTTGCTATCATTTCAATCACCATTTATTATCAAGTATGCTGAATATAAAAGCTTTATCAAAGTTTGTTGTGTGATATTTTAACTACTCTAGAATAGAAATATTTATATATAATCTTTCTTTTTAGCCATGTATGGGAAAACAAGTGAGTTTTTTTGCTATGGTTTTTTTGATGTTAGTAATATTTTATGGACTGATAAGATTTATTTTCGATATGAGCGGCTGGAAATTCTATATTGAATTAATCTTGTTATTGGCTTTATTGCTGTCTGCATTCTTTTCTCTTATCCTGATATATAACAGATTAAATACAGCATATGTTATGTTAGCTCTTGTCTCTTTGATATCTTTGCTTAATCTTGTGTTAATATATTTCAGGACATATATGTCAACATTGATGTTCGCAGCGATGGTTTCATCAATAACTGCTTTTGTCCTATGTATAGTGAATATCAAAGGGAAGAAAAAACATGTAAAGATGGCTAAAGAGAAAACAACTGATAAAAAATCGGTCCTTAAGACATATACCCCTGGAAAGGTTGTTGCCAGCAAGAATGCGAAATATTATCATGCTCCTAAATGCGATTGGGCAAAGAAGATAAAGAAGAGCAACATGGTGTGGTTTGATACAGATCATGATGCGAAGAAAAAAGGGTTAAAAGCACATACATGCCTTAAGTGAGAATATTTAAAAAATGATTGCAATTCTTGTTCTTTATGGATAATCTAACTTTATGGGTCTTGTTTATGCTTGTTGACTTAAGCATGGTCCTTATAGCGTTTAAGCTATTTGGCAGGATTGGCCTGTATGGGATGATAGTCATGTCTATCATCATAAGCCAGATACAAGTGCTTAAGATTGTAGAGATTTTTGGTTATGTTGCTACTTTGGGCAATATACTTTATGGGAGCATATTCTTTGCTACTGACCTGTTATCTGAGTTTTATGGTAAAAAGGATGCGAAGAAAGCAGTATGGTTGGGGTTTTTTACGATGGTTCTTGCTACATTATATATGCAGATCGCTTTGATATTCAAGCCAAGCATGGAAGATTTTATACAGCCCCATCTAATGGGGATATTTGGTCTTGTTCCCAGGATAGTTTTTGCAAGTTTAATCGCTTATCTGATAAGCCAGTATCATGATGTATGGGCTTTTCATTTCTGGAAGAGATTTACAAAAGGGAAGCATCTCTGGCTAAGAAACAATGCTTCTACTTTGGTAAGCCAGCTGATAGATTCTGTGATATTTACGCTTATTGCATTTGTTGGAATGTTTGAGGGAGATGTCTTGTTGCAGATATTTATAACAACATATTTATTTAAGGTAATAGTTGCTGTAATAGATACTCCGTTTATGTATTATGCTAAATTTGTTTTGAAAAAAGATGATGAATAAAATTTTATTGCATGTTTGTTGTGCGCCCTGCTCTACCCATGCTATAGAATTGTTGAAGGAGGATTATGATGTTGCTTTGTTTTTCTCTAATTCTAATATATTTCCTAAGGAAGAGTATGAGAAAAGATTAGAGGATGCGAGGAAGATTGCTGAGATTCACGATCTGGAACTGGTTGTTGATGATTATAATCACACTGCATGGCTTGAGTTTATTAAAGGTCTTGAGCAAGAGCCAGAGAGAGGAAAGAGATGCCTGAAATGCTTTGAGTTCAATCTGATAAGAATTGCTGCTTATTCGATTAAAGAAGGGTTTGGTGCTTTTACAACTACTTTGACTATCAGCCCGCATAAAGACACTCATAAAATATTTGAGATAGGAAAAGGACTTGGAAATTTCCTTGCTGTTGATTTCAAGAAGAAAGATGGGTTTAAGCGCAGTATTGAGTTAAGTAAGAAATATAATTTGTACAGGCAGAGTTATTGCGGTTGTGAGTTTAGCTTGAGATAGTTTTCAAACAATAATGGTTTTTCCTGTTTTATTCGTTCAATGAAAGTTTCATATCTTTCTATCTGATAGGGAAGTGCATTCTCTATAAGAAGCCTGTTAAGCTTTATCTTTTCATTTGGGTCTCTTATATTTTCAATAAAATGATTTACTTTTTTTGTTGCTTTGTTTAGTTCATGCTTACCTATTTCATAGCCATATTTGTATGCCTCTGATTCTTTTGGCATTTTTTCCCAGTAGTTACTTGAAATCCTCTTTTTATGCAGGCCATCGTTATATCCTTTATTTATGTCAACAGCTGTATTATGGAATTCTTTGTCATCCTCAAATATCTCGAATGAGACAATCCCAATAGTATCAGTCATAAAGTAATTCTGGCCTAATTTAGGGAGATATAATAATGAGGCATAGAAGTCAGCTATGTCCTCCAGGGGAAGAACTCTATCTCGTTTTCCAGAGCCTGATTCTTTATCTGTTGTTGTTCTTTCATACATTCCTATTGAGCGGCCTAGTTCATAACCATATTTAGAAACTCCAGATTCAAAAGGGTTTAATGAATTATCACCAGCTAATGCAACATTATATCCAAGATTTGCATATTTTTCAAATTCTATAAATTCATTTGAATATTTTTCCAGTTTCCTTGATAGTGGGTCGATATCCAGGAAATTAATCTCGTCGAGCCAGAATTCTCTTGTGAAATGTTCAGCTAAATCTTTAACAGGCAATGTCTTTTTTCCCATAAGACTAAAATTGTTTTATGATTTATAAATTTTTCTATAAGTTACTACCTAGAAATGGTGTTTATTTAATCAGAAGCATAGCGTCTCCTAAGCTGTAAAATCGATATTTCTTTTTTACTGCTTCTTTGTATGCTTTAAGAATAGAATCCATTCCATAATATGCTGAGACAAGCATCAATAATGTTGATTTGGGCAAGTGAAAATTAGTTATTAATGCATCAATCTTGTTCTTGAATTCATAACCCGGATAGATGAAGATATCTGTTTTTGCTTTTTTAGCCAGGATTTTTCCATTTTTTGATGATGCTTCCAGTGCTCTAACAGATGTTGTTCCTACAACTATCAGCCTTGCTTTTCTGTTGTTGATTATGTCTGCTGCTTGTTTTGTTATCTCAAAGTATTCTTCGTGCATCTTATGTTCTTCGATATTTCCCTTTATCGTAAGGAATGTTCCGAAGTCAATATGTAAACATATTTTTGCTATTTTTACTCCTTTTTTCTTTATCTTTTTTAATAAATCATCTGTGAAATGCAATCCTGCTGTAGGAGCTGCTAAAGAGCCTTGTTTTTTTGAATAGACTGTCTGATATTCTCTTTCATCATCTATCTTTCTTTTTACATATGGGGGTAAGGGCAATTCAAAGATTTCATCTACTAAATTTTTTCGAATCTTTTTATTGAATTCTACAATAAAAATATCTTTTTTTACGCCAATAAGCTTACACTTCAATCCTTTCTCAAAAACATATTCATTCCCTATATCCACCCTATTTGCTTTAATCCAGCATTCATAATGGGTATTATCTATTTTTTTGGTTAATATCAACTCTATCTTACTTCCTGTAATCTTTTTTCCTGCTATTTTTGCTTTACTTACTCTTGTCTCGTTTATCACTAAGACATCATCTTTGTTCAGATAATCAAGTATATTGTAGAAATGCTTGTGCTCAATCTTTTTCTTGTTTACTATCATTAATTTAGAATGATCTTTTGGAGATGCTGCTTTCTGGGCTATCAATTCTTTTGGAAGATCATAATTGAAATCATCTAGTTCCATTTTTATATTTCTTCAGGAAATTGTTTTTGAAATCTTTGAATTCATTGTTTTTTATTGCTTTTCTTGCTTGTTTCAGCATGTCCTGGATGAAGAAGAGGTTATGATAGCTTGCTAATCTCAGTCCTAATGGTTCTCTTGTCCTGAATAAATGGTGCATATATGATTTTGTGAATTTTTTACAGACTTTGCAATTGCAATCCTGGTCTAGTTTACTGTAATCTTTTTTATAGGGTGAGTTCTCTATGTTGACTGGGCCGTTATGAGTAAAGATATTGCCATGCCTTGCATTTCTTGTTGGAAAGACAGAATCAAATGTGTCTACACCTAGACCGATGCACTTAAGGATGTCTTCTGGCGAGCCTATTCCCATGACATACCTTGGCTTTTCTTTTTTACAATTATTTACAGAGATATTTATCATATCGTACATCTTGTCTTTTGGCTCCCCAATAGCTAATCCGCCAAAAGCTATGCCATCGAAATCTAAACTGTCTATGTATCTTACTGATTTTTTCCTTAAGTCAGGATAGACAGAGCCTTGTGCAATGCCAAACAATAATTGTTTTGGGTTATTGTGTAATTTTTTGCATTCTTCCATCCATTTATGGGTATGTTTTAATGAAATGATTGCTTCTTTTTTTGTGCAGCCATATAAAGGCATATGATCCAAGGCCATTGCTACATCTGATGTAATGCGCTCTTGTATCTCAATCAATTTTTTTGGTGTGAGCAGATGTTTTATCCCGTCGAAAGGGCTTCTGAACTGAATACCTTTATCTGTTGTATTTAGATGGAAATCATGTTCTAGAGAATGAACCTGGAAGCCGCCGCAATCTGTGAAAATAGTCCTGTCCCAGTTCATGAATTTGTGTAATCCATGATGTGCTTCAATAACTTCAAGGCCCGGCCTAAGAAATAATATGAATGCATTTGAGATTATCTCTTGAGCACCCATCTCTTTGAGGTCTTCAGGAGTGATTAGTTTGACTGCTCCTTTTGTTGCAACTGCTTTAAAATTTGGAGTTTCAACCTTGCCATGGGCTGTGTTTAATACAGCAGTCCTTGCTTTATTATCTTCTGCCTTTATTGTGAACATAGCTTAGAAGACTGAATATGTGTTTTTAAAATTAACTTAAATGTGAATAAGGGGGAATACATCAAAATCTTTATAAATTATAGAGTGAGAAATAGTTTAAGTTGATTATTATACTAAAATGAATAGTGTTTCAAGCAAGAAAAGCCAGATTACTGTTTTTATAATAATAGGGATTCTTTTGATAGCTGTTATTATGGTTTCTGTTATAATCTCTAATTCTTTTCAGAAAGGGAGATTGGAGACAGAAGATAGGGTCAGCAAAGAGCTTTCCCTGGAAAGTGAGATGATAAAAGAGAATATAGATACTTGTGTAGAAACTTTGACTGACAGGGGTATGCGGATCATGGCTAAACAAGGATTTTATCTGGACATCAATCCGGAATATCAGTATGATGATACTTCTGCATACTGGCTTATAGATACAATAAATGTTATGCCTTCTAGATTTAAAGATATTCAGGCAGCGCTTGGAAATTATATTGACAGCAAGCTTCCTGGTTGTGTAAGTTTTGATAAATTTGAGGAGATGGGATGGGAGATTTCTGAGTTTATGCCTGTAACAAGTGTTGAAATATATAAGGAAGATATTGGTGTAGATGTTGATTATACGATAGTTGCTGCAAAAAGAGATTTTACAAGGGAGTTTTCAGATACCGTCCATGTACCAAAGATAAGATTCAGGAAGATGTATGAAAAGGCTGTTGATCTTATGAATAACCAATTATTGAGGCCGGATTTTGATGTTAATGATCCTTTTATGGATTATGATATGGAAGGATATATAATGGAGAATGAGATGCTGGATGGTGGGAAAACCATCTTGTTTTCGATAAAAGATGGGGAGAGTAAATGGTTAGGCTCAGAACAATTCACATTAAGGTTTGTTGCAAGCTTTGATACTAATAAAGTTCCGAGAACTTATGCAGCTGGTTCACAAGTGCTTTTTTCTCCTGATAGGTTGGCTATGCTGATCTTTCCGTCTGGTTCGCCTGCAAAGATAACTGTAGGGCAATATGAGGCTGATTCAGTAACAAGGCTGCAGACACCTCATGTAAAGGTCAATAGTGTTGTAACACAGTATGTTGACACTTCATTCAGCACTAAATATCCTATCTATAGATTTAG
>JAGLMD010000151.1 GCA_023140175.1 Nanobdellota archaeon
AAGATGACAGTTGGCAAGGAACACAAACTCAGGCACGGAGATGTAATAGAGATAATCGCAGATAAATGATTAAATATGAATTATACTCAGATAATTGATCAAATTATTATCGAATAGATTTTTCTCTGATAAGTGTGTCTATCTCATTTTCTCCAAGACCAATTTCTTTTGCTATCTCTTCTCCATAACTTTTATTAGATGACCCTTCCTTTATTTTATAAGTATATACATTTCTTTTTCCCTGTTTCTTATACTCAACAGATAAATTTTTTGCTGCTGGAAATCTTCCGTTTTCTATTTCTGCACTCAAAGGGTGCATATGAGTAGTAAAATAAGTTGGGCATCCCATTTTGTGAAATCCATCCAGTATTATAAGTGACTGCCTTTGCCCCTCTTCATAACTTGTACCCCCACAAGGTTCATCCATAATTACTAAGCTGTATGGTGTTGCGTTATCAAAAATCTCTTTCATCCTTCTAAGTTCATTTCTATACCTGCCTTCTCCTTTGTTTATATCATCTGGGGCTACAAAATGAGTATAGACGCCTTCAGTGAAGCTTATCTCGCCAGATTTAGCAGGAATAAACAATCCTTTTTCAGCAAACAATTGTATCAAGCCTACCATTTTTACATATGTTGTCTTTCCGCCGTTATTTGGTCCTGTTATCAGGTACATATTTTTATCAGCATCATATCTGATATCATTTGGTACAACTTTTTTATTGGTTTCACTCAATTTTACAACAGGATTTCTGGCTTTATTAACGATTGTTCTTCTTTCTTTCTTATCAAGAAGAGTTGGTTTGCATATATCAAATCCCTTGTCTTGGAGATTACTAAGATATTCAGAAAAACCAGTATAAAAATCAAGCTGAGAAAGAAGACGAGTTATGTCCTCAATCTCTTTATATGATCTTGCAAGTAATACAGTAAACTCATAATTCATAGAACGCTTCATTTCATCCCTTAGATCAAAATTTACTAAATAATTATTGTTTTCTAATATGTTTCTAAAAGCATCTTCTCCTATTAAACTTTCCAGAATATTTTCTTCTGGTCGGGATTCAGTTTTCTTTATAAAACTCTTCATCAGAATATTAATTATATCTTCATTATCAAGCCCATATTCAAAATCGATTCTTACATGTACCTCTTTGCTTTTTATAAGATCACCTAATTCAGAAAACTTTTCTGATTTACGTATTTTATTAATATATAATACAACGTCCTTAAGAGCTCTGGAAGAGCAATCTTCTAGGCTAGGAAAAGTATCTAAAAAATTTTTATAATCTTTAAGCCTTTCAATGCGGTGTTCTAGCCTATCCCTATTAGAATAATGATAGCGGTCCTTAAAATATTCTCTTGATGAACCATAGAAGATTTCAATGGCTTTTTTTATCTTGGATCTTTTTTTATTATCTGAAATAAGCTCTGAGAAGACCTCTTGCCTATATTTAGCTGTCTCAATATCAGAATTCATATCTATCAATACTTCTTTTGCAAAATTCCTTGTAGCTCCCACAATATTTCCAATACTCTTCTCAATTACAAAATCGACAGACTCCAATAGAGTATCTATGCTTAAATCCTTATAAATATCTCTACCATTACTCACTTGTTTCTCTAATTGATTTGGATTTATTATTTCTACTGCTATTAATGATTTCTCCATTCTTTATCAATCTAATTTAGTTCTTATATGAATAATCTATATTATTTAACAAAGCCACTAATCTTATCGAAGAGATTTTTCTCTGATATGCATATCAATATCTTTTTCTCCGAGCCCCATTTCTCTAGCTATTTCTTCTCCATAGCTCTTGTTAGATGATCCTTCTTTTATCTTATAGGTAAATACATTTTCTCTTCCCTCCTTCTTATACTCAACAGATAAATTTCTTGCTGCTGGAAATCTTCCGTTTTCTATTTCTGCACTCAAAGGGTGCATATGAGTAGTAAAATAAGTTGGGCATCCCATTTTGTGAAATCCATCCAGTATTCTAAGTGACTGCCTTTGCCCCTCTTCATAACTTGTGCCTCCGCAAGGCTCATCCACAATAACTAAGCTGTATGGTGTTGCATTTTCAAAAATCTCTTTCATTCTTCTTAATTCATTTCTATACCTGCCTTCTCCTTTGCTTATATCATCTGGAGCTACAAAATGAGTATAGATGCCTTCAGTGAAGCTTATCTCACCAGATTTAGCAGGAATAAACAATCCTTTTTCAGCAAACAATTGTATCAAGCCTACCATTTTTACATATGTTGTTTTTCCACCATTATTAGGTCCTGTTATCAGGTACATATTTTTATCAGCATCATACCTGATATCATTTGGTATAACTTTTTTATTAGTTCCACTCAATTTCACAACAGGATTTCTGGCTTTATTAACGATTGTTTTCCTTTTTTTCTTATCAAGAAGAGTTGGTTTGCATATATCAAATCCCCTGTCTTGGAGATTACTAAGGTATTCAGAAAAACCAGTATAAAAATCAAGCTGAGAAAGAAGACGTGTTATGTCTTTAATTTCTTCATGATATGGTCCCATAACTAATTCAATGAACTTATAACACATTAAATCTCTCGTTTCCCACTCGGGTTTATAATCTATTGGATGATTAGAGAGTTCTGATATGTTTCTAAGAGTATTGTTTTCTATTAATTTTTTTAGAAGATTATCTTCTGATTGAAATTCATTTTTCTTACTAAAACCTCTTATTAGAGTATTAGTTATATCCCCCCTATCAAGCCTATAATCAAAATCGATTCTTACATAGGCTTTATTGCTTTCTAGTAGATCAGTTAATTCAGAGATCTTTTTTTGTTTACTTATTCCATTAATATATGATCCAACATCTTTAAGAGCTCTGGAAGAACAGTGTTCTAATCTTGGAAAATTATCTAAGAATCCTTTGTATGCTTTGAGCATCTCTATACCACGCCCAAATCTACCATTAATTAGATTTGTACCATCAAAATATTCCCTTGATGGATCATAGAAGATTTCAATGGCTTTTTTTATCTTATCTCTTGCTCTATTGTCTGAAATAAGATCTGAGAAGATTTCCTGTCTATATCTAACAGTTTCAATGTCAGAATTCGTATCTATCAATACTTCTTTTGCAAAGCTCTTTGTATCTTTTATAATATCTTTTATCCACCCTCCAACTTTTTTTTTGAATACAAAATCGACAGACTCTAGTAATGTATCTATACTTAAATCCTCATAAATATTTTTACCATTTCTACTTTGTTTCTTTAATTTATATGGATTTATTATCTCAGGTGGTATTAATGCTTTTTTCATTTTAAAGAGATATAAGATTAAAGGCACTTTTAAATGTTTTGAAAAAGTAACTACTTAAGAATAAAGAAAAACTTATTTGCTTTTTTACACACTCAAAAGCAAAACTTTGATAGAACTATTGCCTTACGATTATTTTTTATTTTTCTTATCCCTGATCATTTTAAAGCT
>JAGLMD010000152.1 GCA_023140175.1 Nanobdellota archaeon
CTAAGCTGCTTTCTTCATTGATATTTGATTCATTGTATTTTCTATTTTTTGAATAATTGCTTTTTCATCTGCTTCTTTTTTCTCAATTTCTCTGAGCAAAATTTCTAATTCTTTTATCCCTTTCTCTTTTCCACTTAATTGTCTGTTTTTAATCCTTGTATTGAGGGAGATTAACCACTCCTGAATTTTTCTTAAATGTTGTGTATCCATCGATTTATTGAAATCAATTTTTTCAATTTCTTTCAGGGCTTTTTCAACTTTGGTTTTACCAAAAAAAATATTCATTTTATCACCTTTTTAATTAATATTTATACCATTAAAACTTTTTTTCATATTTTTATCTTCATTTTTCTCTTTTACTAAATCATCGAATAAAGGAATCTTTACTGGGGTTGCGAATCTTGAGAAATTGCTTGTTATAATTGCTTCTCCTATATCAAGTGAAGCAATATTTCTGGAATCGTCTGATAAATCCTGGCTTGCTGATTCTATTATAGCCTGCCTTTCAGGAGCCATTTCAGTTCCGAGAATTATCTTTGTGTTCATGTTTGCTAAAATCTGCCTGGGTATGAGAGATGGAAGCTGGGTTATTGCTGTCAGGCCCACATTGAACTTTCTTCCTTCCCTTGCTATTGTTGCGAATATGTTAGAGCCTTTTTCAAGGACTTCTTTTCCTAAAACACGAGGGGCTTCTTCGAGGATTATGTTTATCACTGGCTTATCTTTTAATTGTCCTTTAAGTTTGTAATTCCTGTATTTTCTTAATATTTCTGACGATATAAGGCTTCCGATTAGTATCTCGACTGCTCCGGAAAATGAAGAAGTATCTACAATTACTGTTTTTGAATCTTCCAGCTCTTGGCAGATATCTAATATTATGGATTCACCTCCTGCCAGGCAGAATACCCCATTACAGAAAAGTTTTTCACCGTTCCAGTCGAGGTCAAGCAAAGAAAGAAGTCTTCTTTTGATGACTGCCATTGTACCGTCCTGAAAAAACTTCTGTGATTCATCTAATGGTTTATCCATGATTATTGATTCTATCCATTTTTTTCCATATTTCTTATAATACATATTCATGGCCTGCTTCTGGGGTGGACTCCAATTAGAGACGCCATTAAAATGCGATGGGATTATTGAATCAAGATTTATCTTCAGTGTTTTTGAGCCAGGAGGAGGGTTATTAGGAGTATAGTAAATCACATTTTCTTTTTTTGAGTGATCCTTAAGACCTAATTTATTTCTTCCATAATATTCATCGTGTGGGTCTAGAACAAGAATCCCGCAATAATCTTTGTCAATGCAGTTCCAAAGCAAGCAAGAAGTTAGGTTGCTTTTGCCCCTGCCTGTTGTTGCAGGAATAAGGATATGGTGGGAAAAGACATCTTTTCCCGGCAGAGATATATCAACATCTAATGTCTTTGAGCCTGAACGGAGCCTGCCCATGTATAGCGGGTTTTTTGGCTGGGTAAGAAATGACAAATCATCTTTTTTTACTTCCCTTATCTCTGATAAGAATTTAGGCAGTTCTTTGCTTAATCTTGCGTTGTTTTTGTTTATTGTAATAAGACTTTTTAGTATAGCGAGGTTATAGTTGCGAATCTTTTCATCATAAAATTCAGCTTGAGAGTTTTCTTCTAGACTCATGCCTGAGATTAACTCCAGATTCTGTCTTGAAATCTGGCTGCCATAAAGAAGATCTGTCACCTGCATAAGAACGCTGTTTTTTTCTGTTTTGCCGATCAACAGTTCTCCAATCTCGAGGCTTTCATCAGATTTCTGTCTAGCAATAACTTTGCCGAATTCTCCTGTAATTATTAAACCTTTTACTGCCATTTTTTAGCTTTCAATTCCAGGCCCAATACCTTTTCTAAATCTTTTGTTGAGATTGCACAACCACTCAGCTTTAACCCCCATAACAGCCCCTCAATCAGGGTTTTTCTTGAATCGGGTATATCTAACAAAAATTTATCAATGAGGCCTTTTTCAAAAGCTACCATTACAAATTCTGCTGACCTTATAATCTTTACCCCTTTTGTCTGTTTTCTTAGTTCTGATAAAGTGCGGTTATTTATTTCGACTTTTGTGTGAAGCTTGTGTGAAAGAACATTTCTTAATTTATTCGGGCGTTCTAAAAAGTATCTTGTTGTTCGTTCATCTATCATAATTGCATCTGCTTTATACAAAAGTGCAGCTGAGATAACACTCATCTCTGCAAAATGGACCAGTTTTAGGGGCTTTGTGCGGGCTTTATAGCAATTATCTGCCAAATCCAAAAGAGATTCTGTCTTTTCTATTATTTTAGTATCATCAATCAACTCTATAATGCCTTTATCGATCAGATTCAAAACCTGCAGAGCTTCAAACTTGAATTTCTTTGTTGTGAGTGGATTATCTACTATTTCTTTTTTTACCGGTTCTGTTATATAGAAATTCATCTTATACTTCTCTTTTACACTTTCCAGAAGCCAGAGAAGGTTATTTAGGGCAAGAGTTATTACCGGTCCTGAATCAAGGATTACTGATTTCATGAAAACAATGTCCTCGTAAATTTCAATCTCTCTCTTACGCTTGAGATATCTGTGTCTATATCAGGGGTATTGGTAGCGCCAAGATATTCATGAAGATCCCAAAGAGAAATACCCAGGATTTGGGCAGTTTTTGAGGCAGATACACCATGTTCATGTATTACACTTCCTTTTTTTATAGATGCCTGGTTTATCACTTCCCGGACGTATAGTTTGAATTTCGTATCTGTCTTTGATATTATAGAGAATATCTGAGTTATAAACTCATGATAACTTTCCAAATTATCATCTTCCAGGTATTCTATAGAAATTTCGATAAGGTTTTTAATCTTTGAATAATCAAATTTGCTTCTAACCCTTTCAATAATTTTTGATAGAGAATATATAAGGATTGCAACAGAGACTGAGTGTTCATCCTGAAAGATTGAGGCATTATGAATTGTCTTGTTACTGAGCTGTTTTAGAGATGTTGTATCTGGCTCTGGCTGCTGCAAAATATCGAATGTAGACTTTAGAACTGCAAGTATATCTTTTTTAATGAGCTCTTCCATTATGAATCATATATTTCGTATAGTTTAAAGATTTTTTCATTTACAGAGTAAAGTGGCTCCTGAGATTATTACTCCCAAATAGAAAAGTATTTAAATTATGTATGGCGGGGTTTAAGAAGTGGGAATATATGACTAATATATTTAAGGCATTTTTCAATAAGTTTCTAAAGAATCTGTTTAGAAAGAAGAAGCATATCAAGCTTGGCTTGTACGGCCCTCCAAATGGTGGGAAGACTACTTTAGCTAATAGAATATGCCAGGATTGGCTTGGAGAAGATATGGGTTCTGTAAGCAATATAGCTCATGAGACAAGGGAGATACAGATAAAAGAGCAGATTAGCATTAAAAATGATGAAGGAAAAGAGATTAGCTTTAACCTTGTTGACACTCCAGGAATAGCCACTAAGATTGATTTTGAAGATTTTATCAAAAGCGGAATGAAGGAGAAGGAAGCAAAGATAAGGGCAAAGGAAGCCACTAAAGGAGTCATAGATGCTATAAAATGGCTTGATGAGATGGATACTATCATAATTGTACTTGATTCTACACAAGATCCTTATTCACAGGTTAATATCACGATCATAGGAAATCTTGCTGCCAGGGAAATTCCCGTGCTTATAGTCGCAAATAAGGTTGATTTAAAGAAGGCGGATATCAAGAAAATAGAGGCAGCATTTCCACAATATGAGATTGTAGGAATATCTGCAAAGTATGGAGATAATGTAAATGAGTTTTATAATGCATTGTTTAAATACGCATCTTAAGAAAGAGGGAAGACAAAATGCTTACATTGAGGTTTGTGCCTTATCATGAAATAGAATACCTTACTTCTGCAAGAAGAATTCATAAACTGCTTGATATTGTGAAAGAAAATAAAATAGTTTTGCTTGAGGGGAGACTAAAAAAAGAGGAAGAAACCGATTTAATCGAAATAACTATGGAAAAGATCGATGAAAAATTTAAGGGAATTGAGTTAGCTGTGATAAATCCTGACAGAAAAGATAATAATAACGTATTGAGGAAGATGAAATCCGGATTTATGAATATGATGCTGGGAGACAGGCAGGGATTAACTATCATAGGGCCTGCTACTATTGTCTCTGAGATAAAGAAGAACCCTGATAAGATTGAGTTATATACTAAGGAAGACCCGGAAAAACAAAAAAAAGTAAAAAAGAAGGGCAAGCCTTAAAATGCCACACCAATGTGTAAGATGCAGTACTTTCTATGAAGATGGTGCTAATGAGATATTAAAGGGCTGCAAGTGCGGCGGAAAACTATTTTTCTATATAAAGAAAGACAGATTAAAAGAAGCAAAAAAATTAGCAAAAGATATCAAGCTATCTGATACCCAGAAAGAAGAGATTGAAAAAGATGTCTTTGATCTTGTTGGATCAGATATAGATAAAGACACACCTGTTGTTCTTGATTTTGAATCTATAAGAGTACTGAAACCAGGGCAATATGAGCTTGATATAGTGAGCTTGTTTAAGAAAGAGCCTTTGATTTTCAAACTGGAAGAAGGAAAATATATGATCGATATCATAGAGAGCTTTAAAATGATCAGGGATAAGA
>JAGLMD010000153.1 GCA_023140175.1 Nanobdellota archaeon
ATTAATTCGGTTTAGCTCAATTTTTGACAGTAGAGTATAATATAATGGCATATGTCACTGCATCATACAGGCAAGAATGAAACAGCCAATTCAGTTGTGAAGAAGAAATGGGAAAATAGAACTTTGGCTTTAAACTGGAGAAACCAGAACAAGGAGATAATCTTCCGGCTAATTTTCTACGCTGCACATAGGTTTGCCCATATTTTTTTGTTATGTATAGAAATCGCAATACCATAACTTTACAAGCTGTTTAGTGTGAAATGATGCAATTTCGGCTAATTTCTATGATTTTTCTCTAAAAAATAAGTCTTCCCCTAAAGAGAGAGGAATCTTCAATTTTTTTTAGAAGAAGGATTTTTGTAGAGTCTTGGACACATAAAATTTATATAGAAGATTAACTACCAAATAAAATATGAGAACATTTACTGCTTTAATTAAGAAAGAAGAAGATATGTATATTGCAAGTTGTCCAGAAGTAAGTACAGTAAGCCAGGAAAAGACTATAGAAGAAGCAGTTGCTAATCTAAAAGAAGCAACTAAACTATATCTTGAAGAATTCCCGGTGGGGGAAAAAGGGCACCCTATTCTGACTACTTTTGAGGTTACAGAACTTGCCAAAACTTAAGAAGATTTCTGGAAAAGAATGTGTAAAAATATTATGTAATAAGTTCGGATTTAATATCTTAAGACAAAAAGGAAGCCATATAATTTTAGCAAAAGAATCTCCAGAAGGTAGAATATGAACAGTAGTACCAAATCATAAGGAAATCAAGGTTGGAACACTAAAAGGAATTCTAGCATTAGCTAAAGTAACTGAAGAAGAATTCATAAAATATCAGTAAGTGTTCAAACCCAATTTAGCATATCGGTTTTTTTCTATATCAATAATAAAGTATTTCTTAGGATAAAATATACAATTTGAAACAAAATAGCAGGCAAATCACAGCTTCCTCAAAGCCATTATTCCAGAAGCAGTATTTATTCTCACCCTTGAAGCAAAAGCATCTCCGACATCAACTAAAACAAGACCATAAATAGTAGCACCTTTAGCTATCCTTAAAGCAGAAGTCACAGTTCCCAAAGGCTCTGCAGCTATAACAACAGTTTGAGTGCCGTCATATATTCTTAAGCCTATGTCAATATAATTTAAGCACGCATTATCCACACAATCCACTATGCAATCTTCCACTAATGCTTCTACTACTGTAGGATTGCTATAGCAGCTAGTTCCACTACATCCCTGATTATAACATGTTTGGTTATGATAAAGGTCGCCATTCTTACAATAATTAGGACCAAAACCTTCACAATTACATTCTACACAATCATTACACTCACTATACTTCTCATTTAGTGTGACTATCGTATCAGTACAGCTATCTACACTACACCCCCTATTATGGCAATCCTGTGTTCTCCAGACATCCTCTCCAGAGCAGTAATAACTCCATCCAGTACAATCGCAATTAGTGCAATGACTACATTCCTGTTTTTTATCTTCCCTTACACCACATGAATCATACCAATATACATCATTATTATAACAAGAATCGTCTGCATGAGAAGTGCAACAAGGACCACAATTTATATTTTTTGAACAGCCATCGTAATGCACTCCACAACCAAAATCAGAACAAGTTTTAGGATAACAAGCCTGTTTACATGTCCATGGATTCAAACCAATACCACAATGTGTCCACCATGTGCCTCCCGTAAATGTATTTTTACATACACACTTATGACCCATCATATCAATATTGTAACTACTAAAAGTATGTTGTCCAGAAGAAGGGCAATTCGAACAAAAACTCGAACACGCAACAGCATTAGTCTCGCCTGGCTTACAAACTGCATAAACAATATTAAAAGTGAACAGTAGAACAACCACCAAAAAAACTCCTTTTATGTATTTACTTAATCGCATTTTAACGCCAGAACATAATTATACTATTCTTTATATATCCGTCCTCAGCCAAATCCTCCCAGTTTCAGGACTTGCTGGGTCATCTGTCCTTGTCTCTATTATTAAACCACCACTAGCCTTAACTGCTCCTCCCTGTACATCCAACTTAGCCGAAGGAGTAGCTGTTCCTATACCAACATTTCCATCATTATAATAAAGATCATTCCCGGCAGTCTTCAGCCAAGGTGCCAATGCATCATTAGCTACTGTAGCAACATCAGCTGTAGCAGCATGATCAGCTTCAACCGAGTGATTAGCATTATCAATTACTCCATCCTGATTTGCATCAACAGAATCCATACTGTTTCCATCAGTGATATACCTAAGCTCATGGTAGCCCACAGTATTTGGAATCTTTCCTCCGCTTAACCCAGGCCCTTCAGTATATGCTACAATAATGCTAACAGTCGCAAGAACAACAAAAGCTACAATAACATATAAATGCTTTTTCTCAATATTTATTTCAAATTTCATTTTATCACCTGGATGATGTATCAATTTATAACTTCATAATATAAGCTAAAGCATAATAGGGTGGCCTATTTTCATGGGAGCCGCCTCCACCTTGTGCTTTAATACCTGTGATTTTATGTCGATGTTTGCCAGCATTGCCTGTATTATGATTACCAGTAATTCTACACTTATAATCAGATCCGTGTTCACAATTAACATCCCCTCCCGATAAAGAATTATGACTATGATCAGGTGCATAACTTGTCCAACTGTCACCAGGATGTGAATGTGAAGGCATCTGCGCGATACTTAAAGTAACACTATTTGCCCCCCCTGTTGCATCAACACCATAAGAACTCCCGGCACCGACAATAAATCTGTTTCTCAGATTAGGTGTGCCAGCTGCCCCATCGCAAAGGTGCCAACCAGCAGGAATACTTGCAACAGAGCCAGACCACATGACAATCACTCCAGAAGGAATTCCTTGTATTCCAGTAAGAGCAGAGCCATCACCATAGTATTTAACAGCCTCTACATCACCAGCAACCTTCAATCTTCTGGGGCCTGGATCTGATGTACCTATACCAACATCCCCATCATTATAATAAATTACATTCCCAGTTCCCATAATCCATGGAGCTAAAGCAGTATTAGCAACTGTAGCTATATCAGATGTGTTAGAATGATCAGCATTAGTAGCATAGTCAGCATTAGTAGCATAGTCAGCATTAATAGCATTGTCAGCATCAATGGCATGATCAGCTTCATCCGAGTGGTCAGCATTATCAATTACCCCATCCTGATTTGCATCGACAGAATCCATACTGTTTCCATCAGTGATATACCTAAGCTCATGGTAGCCCACAGTATTTGGAATCTTTCCTCCGCTTAACCCGGGCCCTTCAGTATATGCAGCAATTACACTGATAGTCGCAAGAACAATAAAAGCCACAAGAACATATAAATGTTTTTTCTCGATATTTATTTCAAATTTCATAATCATCTACCTCTAATTTATTTTAAGACCTCAATTCAGCCAGGACATCAGTTTCATCAAGTCTGCAGCATAATTTTCGATTATAATCTGAACATTTTCCAATATGTGCATTAGTATCAGCACTCATGCTAAAGACACACGTCCTGCCATCGGTACATACTGGATCCTCATATGCACAATCAAGACTAGACCATTCTCCCTTCATACAAATCTTATTCTCATAACCACTTTCATCACTTCTCTGTATATGGGCATTCTCTGTATTATCTAGTTTGACTAAAGTAGTATACTCAGGATCATTATCACAAACATCATTATTCATGCTTACATTAATATATCTGTTCCAGCCGCAGCAAATCTTATTAGGATACACTACTGCAGAAGAATTAGCTAAAGCAGCATGCTGTGAAACTCCAACTGAGATATTGATAATAGGTGTCTCATTTGCATCACAGGCACCGGATACATACCTGCATCCCAAATCAAAAGGAGGATTAGATTCATCATCATCAAAAGGATTATCTTTGTCACAACCAGGATCATCCCAATCAATAAGCAAGTCTCCATCATTATCAATCCCATCAACACACTGTGTGTTCATGCCATCTAAACCAGGAACAGGATCCCATGTAAAAATAATAAGCTTAGCATATGCCTTATCAATAACCGCATCCTCTATATATATGAACTTCTCATTCTTTGCTATATGCTCTGCATTCTGATTTATTATACGAAAAAAAGATTCAAATGGATATCCCCCATTCCCCCTATCAGTCTCAATATACCCATTCCAGCCTATAAAATCCTTATTAGCGCCAGGAACAATCTGTTTTTTACCGTCCTTCTCTATAAAGAGCATATAATCATACCTTATTCCGAGAAGTTTCTTAGAAGTAGAATAATTGATACTTGAAAACTCTGTCAATTTAGCTAGGCTTATCTTTTCTCCGTCCAACAAACCAACTTTCTTTACATTCTCTGTATTCCATTCTTTAGGGAATCCTTCAGAAACAAGAACACTGGCAACATGCTCAGAATCCCCCCTTATATCTACATATTCTGAATCCTTAACAAGAAGCAGGCTAAACTGTGTATAGAATAATGAAACAACTGTAATTATTAAAACAATAGTAATTATAAAACCCGTTATAGATGCCTGGCCCTTCTTCATAGATAAGCTCACTTTAAATTATTCTGAATCTATCCATATAAAAATATTTGCTTTTTAAAAGATAAAAAAAAATAAAAAAATTAAAGTTTTTTTCTGATTGACTTTACAATAGCTTTAGCTTCGTCCTTAAACCCAAGTCCAAATGCTATTGCTAATCCTAACATCACTCCAGCAAGTATTATCAGGAATGAATTCTCTGCAACCGAAACCTCAATTCCAATCTGCTTAAGTGCTATCAAAACCACAAAAATAAGAGTTATTACTTTAGCAACCTTAGCTGTTAATGAACTCTTTGTAGACTTCACTTCTTTTATTTTCTTTGCGATATATTCTGCAAGCACATAACCCACCATCACAATTACTATCGCAGAAATAATCTTAGGTATCCATAAGGCAACTGAAGTCAGGAATGCAGATAAATTCGGCAGGCTGACAGATTCTGCAGCTGGTGTTAAGCCAAATATCAAAAACAGATACCATTTAGTTATCAAACCAAAAAAACCAGGTAAATCCCATTTACCTATCTCATCCTGCAAACCTATTTTCTTAACGACAGTATCTATAACATTTGTTTTTTTGAGCAGTTTCTTTACAATATGCCCAATTAACGCACCCACAAGATAACCTAGAATAAGCCATAGAATTACATATAATATCCCTAAAGATGTTGCTTTTATTGCTGGCCAAAATTCTAAAAATGGCTGAGTAAGAACCTGTGTTGCATCTTCTAAACCCATATCTTTCACCTCTTTTTTCAATTAATACTATTAGTATATACTTTTAGTAGATTGATTTAAAATACTTTCGAAAATGATTTAAAAAGAAAGATTATTTTACAAAGATTTGTTTTCAATATAGAAATAAATATACTGTATATAATATGTGGAATACTATACTTTTAACTTATCGGCAACAAACAAAAAACAAAACAGCCTAAAATAGCCTTATCCAACAAAAATAGGCCTCTTACTTAACTCTTTAGGTAAAGGTAAAGGCTTGAAAGGCATTCCATTTGTTTCTTTTTTGATATGATCAACTAACTCCTTTAAACTCATACTGACTAAATCCTTCTTGCCCCTGATCCTGACAGGCAGCTTGCCGCTTGCCTTCTCTTTCTCACCGATCACTACAATAGTGCTGCACCATTCCATCTCCCCTTCTCTGATTTTCTTGCCCACATGCAAAGACCTATCATCAAGATCTGCCCTGACCTTATTCTTCAAAAGCTCGTCTGTTATCCCGGCAGCATATTCCATATAATCTTCAGAAACAGGTACAACTCTGACTTGAGTAGGGGCCAGCCAAAGAGGCAGAGTTCCTGCCATGCCCTTTTTTTGGTCGAAAGCTGCCTTCTCTAATAATGCATACATCACTCTCTCTATCGCCCCACTCGGGCTGCAATGCAGTATCAAAGGATTCTTTAATTTGCCGTCCTTATCTGTAAATTCAATGCCATATCTCTCTCCATTCTCAATATCTATCTGGTCTGTGCTCAATGCAGAAGCTTTATCCAAAGTATCTACAAAATTAAATTCATATTTCAGGATAAAATAAAATATCCGCTCATCCCACATCTCCAGAAGGATAGGCTTCCCTAATTTTTTGACCAAGCCGAGGATAAACTCTTTGTTTTTCTCGAAAAAATCCTTAGTTGTCCTCAAAGCCATTTCTAAATCATTATTCTCAACACCCATATTATTCAGCACACTCAAGCTAAGATCAAACCTCACCTTAAACTCATCCATAGCCTGATCTATATCAGCCACAAGAGCATGCACATCAGGCATTGTAAAAGCCCTTAATCTTCTCAAGCCAGTTAATTCACCGCTCTGCTCTCTTCTGAAAGAATATCTTGTCAACTCATAAAGCTTCAATGGCAGGGCCCTATAACTTATCGTAGCATCATGTGCCATAAGAAACTGGCCAAAGCATGCTGCAAATCTCAAAAAAAACTTCCTCTTATCAGACTCTATCTGATACTGCCTTGCAGGAAATCTTTGCAAATACTTCAACAGAGTAGGATGATGCATATCATACATTATCGGAGTCTCAACCTCAACTCCGCCATATTCAATAACCCTATCAGATACATATTCTTCAATCAGTTTCTTGATCAATCTTCCTTTAGGATAATATCTTAGATTACCGCCATCAGAAGCAGGCTCATAATCAACCAGCTCAAGTTTTTTCATTATCTTTACATGAGCAGGCTCCTCTTTTACTGCTCTTGATTTCTCTTTCTCGTAAAAAGCAAATTTTTTCAACTTCTCATGACCTTTATAATTAAATTTACTTACCTCATGAAGATTTCCATCAGGAGTCAATATATGCCAATAAGAAGTAAGTTTTCTCTCTTTTTTCAAAGAATCTGTCTCTTCCTCTTTTTTATCCTCTTTAGAATCATCAGGACCAAATTCCCTGCTCAACTCAGAAAGTGGATGTCCTTTGACCTTTATATTAAAGCTCTTATACCACCCAAAAGGGCTTCTATGTACTTTATATTCTTCTTTCTTTAATTCTCCTTCTACAATATCCAGTACATCCAGTGCAGTCTTAGGCTTAGAAGGATTATTCGTCAGATGCACATAAGGATAAAGAACAATGTTTTTCTCTTTAACTTGAGAAGCAATATCTTTAATATTCTCAACGCACTGCTTAGCTGTACTTTCAGGATTGCTTTCATCTCTCTCTTCAACAGACATAAAAACAACCAAAGATTCAGCTATTTTTTCACTCTTATTTTTCAACTCTTCTGGCTCTTTGATTGCTTTCTTCTTTGCTTCAAATTCGATAAAATCCGAGTGTAGAGCTAGTATTTTCATTTTAGGAGATGAATTTGATAGACATTTATAAATTTTTTTAAAGAAAATAAAAATGGCCCCACCGTGATTTGAACACGGGACCTATATCGGGATTTATAATCCTCTCGATGTCCTACAAAACCTTAGTTTTGAATTTTCAAAACACCTAGTTTTGATATCAGTTTCGCCGTTTTTGTATAGTATACAAAAAACTCGAGCGCACTAGGTGCCCGTTTCTTCCTTTCCTACAAAGAAAGGGAGAGGACTCCAGGCTATGCTATGGGGCCAATGAAAAATATCAAACAGTGTTTGATATCATAATGAAAAACGCCCTCTGGCAGACTCGAACTGCCGACCTTGTGATGACCATTAAACATTAACAGTCACACGCTCTACCTGCTAAGCTAAGAGGGCATACTCCTCTCTAAGAATTAATAACGCATTTAAAAAATTAACTGTTAGCTTGCTTCTTATTCCTGACAATAATAAGAAAAACCAAAGCAATAGTCACAATAAATATCAATCCAACTAACAACCACCTAATAATCAACATATTCCTCCCTTCCTCAAAGCTAAACGAACCGACAATCTCATCCTCAGAAGAATATATATTAATCTCTTTCATCTCTTCATAATAAGGCACATTCAGGGCAAAGTTAACATTCTCTAGAGCAATCTTCCCTCCTGATATCTCCCCATCCTCATCAGTGCCATCAACAAATATCTCATTTGGAGCTTTAAATCTAAACTCGTACAATAAAGAATCTTCAAAAGAGATCACCTCTGCCCTATACCCATAATCAGGCTGATATCTCCTATCAGGAAAAAATCCATACTTTACAGTACTATTTAACAAAGTGATATTTCCATCATTATAATTCAATTTTAGTATCACAACCCTTGGATTAGCAGCCATTACACTGCCTAAAAGAACAAAGGTAACCATTAAAAAACAAATTGCTTTATTCATAATACAACAGCCTCTTTAGTATCTCTCTTTCATTTACCGGGCCATAGCCAGGGGAGCTTAAGCTCCTCATGATTGAATCCTTTGTCGGCCTAAAATATCTCTTTAATGAACAGCCCTCATAACAGCTTGTATTCCCTATATTCTGCCATGAGCTGCATGGAGCTGAATCACAATTTATATAAGATGCTGCATCGAAATTCGAGGTGGAATAATATCCCTCATCCACATACTCATCCGCCAAGTCTGCAAAAGTATGGCCTAACTCATGCACAAGCACAAATGGCTTATCTGCTGTATTTATCTTTGCTATCTTGCCTATTGCAGAACTCCTCACAGGACTGATCATATCCTTAATCACACTCCTATCAACCAAAAGGAATATATAATCATTAGGGCAGTCTGAAGCGGCCTTTAGAATGTCAAACTGATCACACTGGATAAACCCCGAAATTTTGCAGTCAACTTTAGCATCATCAATCCTATAAAAATTAAATTTATCCTTATAATACTTAAAAGGCTCAAACTCAAGGATAATATTATTGATATATCTATTAACCTGATTATTATATTCTTCGATATCTTCAAACCCATATCCAAGAAAAACAAAGTCTATTTTCTTAGCCGGATTTCCATTCTCCAGGACAGAAACACATTTTACATCTTCCCCGGCTTCACTAGCTTCAACATCTGTTCCATCCCCTGTAGATACAAGCTTAAGCTCTATCCTATTATCGGCCATATTGACGCATAGGGGATTTCTCTCCTCCTGGATCTCAAGACCATCTATATGATAATGAAAAAAGCCGCTATCTGTCATAAAAAACAAGTTATTTATTTGATCGCCTTCATATATGCTTGTAAGCTCAGGATTTCTAAATCCCTTATGCTCCTTATTCGCATCAAAAAAACATACCTTTGAGATAGATGAAGGCACAGAAAAAGATACATTTACTATGCTCCCTCTTGGCCTTACACTCTGCTGCAGAATCCTCGTTTCTATACTAGCTTTAAGATTGATTATCTCAGCAGTTGCTTTCCTCTCTATTACTTCCTGAACAGAACCAAATGATAAGAATATAACAGTCAACACAACCAAACTTATCAAAATAGAAAAAACAATCTTAAGACTGATCTCTCCTCTTGTTTGAAAGCTTCGCTTTCTAACAAACTTAGAAATCTGCTTTGTAGATTTCTTGTTTCCCAGAAATCCTGCGGATTTCTCAGGATGCTCAGAAATTTTTTTCAATATTCTACCTCTTTTTTCCTAAATTATGTCAGTTATAAAAAATTTCCGACATTTTTTCATATAATTTCCCTTAGAAAAGAATTATATAAATCTATTGGAAAATTAAATAATCTCAGCTATAACACTCCTCAACATATGCCCTGTAACCTTGACATCATAGAATTTTTTTAACTCAACCCTCTTATTAACACCGACAATCAAGGGATATGTTCCAATCTGCCTTCCAAATGTATGATTACCATCATGTACTTCCATCCTGACATTATTTAAAACACTCCCCGCAGGAATTAATTTCTTAAGCATCGGAAAATCAATCTTCTGCCTTATCTCATTCCTCCATTTCCAGTAATATTTCTTGTTCTTCTTAAGATATTTATTGCCAACTGACTCATAAAGGGGTGTGCCCTCAAAAATATTCACCTGCCTGATGTTTATTCTCCTCAATAACATGCCAGAATCAAGAATCTTCTTAAGCCATTTCATATTCTCTTCATGTGTTTT
>JAGLMD010000154.1 GCA_023140175.1 Nanobdellota archaeon
AAAAAAAGGAGAGCTTGAAGGCGAGATAATAAAAAACGAAAAAAGTCTTCATTTAGACTCATCCGATCTTTCATTATCAAAAAAGAAACAAGAAGACCTTGAAGAAAAAGCAGCATCAATTGAAAAAGAGATAAATGACATCCAGGAGAAGATCTCTGAAAATAATAAGGAACTTGCAAAGGTAAAGATAGAAAAGCAGCAATTAAGGTCAAAGATATCAGAATTAAGAGATCCCACATTGATAGCAGAGCTCTCTACATATGAGGAAAAGCAGAGAGGACTGGCTGAAGAACTGGTAAACACAAACGCAGAAATAAAAAACATAGATGTTCAGATAAATGATATATTCAAGCCAGAGATAGAAAAAACCAGTATAATACTAAAGCAGATTGATAAAGACTATATCTCTTTCAAAAAAGAGCTTGATTCTTTGATCCCTGAAATAGAAAAACAAAACAAAATCCTTGATAAAAAAGAAGAAGAAGCAAAAGAATTCTATGCTAAATTCAAAGAGCTCTTCAATATACGCTCCAAATTCAATGACGAAATAAGCAGAAATGACCTTGAAATCTCAAAAATAAATGACAAATCTCGTGAAATAGAGATAAGAAACAATATTTTCTCTATCAAGAATGCAGAAGTTAGTGCTGGATTATCGGGCTTAAAAGAAGAGTTCGGCCAGTATGAGGGCGTTCCTTTAGACACAGAAAAAAATGAAGATCAGCTTAAATATCAGGTTCAAAGATTTGAGCAGATGAAATCCCAGATAGGCAGCGTTAATATGCGCGCTCTTGAAATCTATGAGACTATTGAAAAAGAATACAATAAATTATTGGAGAAAAAAGACACCCTGACAAAAGAAAAACAGGATGTCGAATCGATGATGGATGAGATTGAATCCAGAAAAAAAGAGCTCTTTATGAAAACATATGACTCAATAAACAATGAGTTTCAGAAGATATTCTCAAATCTTTCCAATAAAGGAGAATCTTCTTTGGAACTGGAAAACAAAGAAGACCCATTCGCAGAAGGAGTAAGGATAAAAGTAAGAATCACAGGCCAGCGCTTCCTCGATTTAAGATCTCTCTCAGGGGGGGAAAAGACCATGACAGCTTTAGCCTTTATCTTCGCTATACAGGAGCATGACCCAGCATCATTCTATGTTCTTGATGAGGTCGATGCTGCTTTAGACAAGCACAACTCTGAGAAACTCTCAAAACTGATCAAAAACTATTCAGAAAAAGCCCAGTACCTCCTGATATCACATAATGATGGCATTATCTCAGAAGCAGAGAATCTTTACGGCATCTCAATGGACGAACATGGCATCAGTAAAGTAATCAGCCTAAAAGTCTAGTCTATTTCTTGTATTTAACAAATATATACAGCAGCAAAGCCAGATATATTAAATGCAGAGAGATATCTGTTGGATTTGCATTAAAAACAAACAACTCTCCCAAACTAGAAAAAATTCTAGATCCATTTACAATAAATCCAATAATCACTGCTGATATTAAAAATATAGCAGACAACACAGCAGCTATCTTTACTCCTTTACTTAATAAAAACAATATTCCCATGACTATTTCAAACATAATCATGATTGGAGCAATAAAATCAGGCATATTCAATGCAGCCATCTCGGCTATAGCAGCATCAAAATTCAATATTCGATAAACTCCAGCTGACAAAAATACTAATCCTAGAAAAATTACAGCATAATCAAAAAAATTATTTGGTTTTTTCATCATAATGTGCGAATTTATATTTAAAAATATCAGTTTTTATCTCTCCAATAAACAACCTATAAAAAAAGATCATGATATATTTAATGCCCACCCTAAGCCTGCCCTCCTTTCCAAATCTTCTGGGGCTGACATATACAGATTGGTTTATCATGCCATATTTAAATACTTTGCCAGCTCTATTGACATAATCATCATCCTCAGCCAATGTTATTGTAGTATCAAATCCCTTTATTTTCTTATGTACTTTTTTAGTTGATATCATGCAAGATCCGACACAATGGGGATAAATCTTCTGCAAAACAAAGAATGTCATGTCAAGCACACCATAATATAGCTTATCAATCATGTTATTGCCAGAACTTTTCATATATACTCCGGCAGCATCCAGCCTCTTTTTCCTAAGCTGCTCAACACTCTTCTCTAAAAAATCCTTCTCAAAATTAATGTCTGCATCAAAGAAAAAGATATATTCGCCTTTTGCCTTATTTGCTCCAGTATTTCTCCCAAGCGATACTCCTTTTTTCTTCAAGACTATCAATTCAAATTTAGGGAATTTCTTCTTAAAGCTCAAAGCTGCTTTATTAGTATTATCTATACTGTTGCTGTCAACTATTATTACCTCAAAATCCTTATAGGTCTGCTTTGTCAAATCTCGCAGTAGATTTTTTATGTTCTTCTCTTCATTCAATGTAATTATTACAATACTTATCATATATCTATTTTAAGAATTCAAATATATAAATATTAGCATTTCAGTTAACTTTAAAAATTCCTCAACAATCCGGGATACTATTGCGTTGGTAGTCTAATGGCTACGATTGGTTATTTAACCAGTTGCCATAAAGGATAGAAGCCTTCCAAGCTTTTGATCCGGGTTCGAATACTTAGCGACGAAGTCGATAAAGATTTTGTCTTAAGACGAATTTCCCGGCCGACGCATACTTTTATTTCTTCTTTGTAAAGAATTTCAGGGCAGGACAACAAATGCTTCCTTGCTTGCAATGCGGACAGGCAAGCTTCCCATATATTATAGGATTCAAAAAGAACCAGGAAAATACTGGATAAGCCAAAGCTGCCAAAATCAATATATTAAAGCCTCTTGAAATAAGGAGAGCTATCCCCGCAACTAATGGAACCAAAACAACAAGAATTTGCCAGATAAAATCTTTCCAGTTAATCTCTCTTTCACAGAACTTTTTAGGATCACCCTTTTTAAAAAATATAGCAGCTGTTTTTCCTTTGCCAAAAGCACATAATTTACCATAATAAAAGCAATTTGGGCATACTTCTTTGTAAAGAAAAATTTCAAGAAAAATTAGGTATATAACATATAAAATACCCATAATCAAGCTTAACATAAACATTATATATGCTCCTGCAACATAAACAGTAAGCATTAGAAGATTGACAAGAACAACAATCCACAAAAGATAGCTATCATATCTCTTTGCCATATATTAGATTTATTTACATTATTATTTAAATTTTCCGGCAAATTATCTCTAAAAATAAGAAATCAAAATAATTCCAACTAATATCAATAATATTGCACCATACTGCTGCAAATTAAACTTCTCCTTGTAGACAACTCTTCCATATAAGCAAGCCACCAAAGGATTTGCAAATGTTATAGCAGAAACAATGCTTACATCAGCAACAGTTATCCCAATATTAAAAAACAGAAGTGCAACAGCCCCAAAGAAAGCAACAATAAACAAATAAATTATCATCCTTTTATCAGGCATACTTACATTTACCTTAGATATTTTCAAATGCAGCCCGCTAAAAATCATTATCCCAAATTCCACAATAAAAGAAGTTAATATAGGCCCTATTGCATTTACAGGTATCTTAAATAAGAAAAATACTACTCCCCACAAAAAGCAAGTAACCAAAGCAAGGGGGACCCCGCTAGCTATATTAAAAAGAGAAGAATTCCTTATATTAGCAAAGTCAATAGATATTAAAATAATCCCAATTATTATGAAGGTTATTGAAATAACCTGCGTTACACTCAGACTTTCTTTAAAAAAGATTATAGAAAACAAGATTGTAAAGATAACAGATGAATTAGCAATCGGAGCAACTATTCCAACCTTCCCAAGTTCTACAGCTTTATAGCCCAAATTTGACAGTTAAATAGAAA
>JAGLMD010000155.1 GCA_023140175.1 Nanobdellota archaeon
ATAAAAAACGCAAAAGTTTAGTTTCCAAAACCTTTAAATAGTTAACCTTATTAGTAGTTAATAACGTTAAGTAATTTATTAGAAATTATATGTTTGTTAAATTCATAAAAAAATGATTGAAACACAATTATATGACCAGGATAATGTATCCTTAACTGCAAATATGCTATTCCCCAAGGAACTGCATGAAAAAATTGATAGTGGCATTTCTCTTGAAACCTTATTAATTACTGGACCGGGTGGTCATGAGCCAGATGGTACGGGTTCGCCCCCGCATGGGAGGGGTGCTGGTCCTGGTGAAGGAATGGGTCCTGATCTAAGAGAGAGACTAGATTCCATGTATGATAAGTATCCCAATAGGGGGGGAGAAATTGATGGGTATGTAGCAGAAGCTCAGATGGAAGCTACCAAACTGAATTTATATGGCGAAGAAAGAATAGGCTACATAATGGATTATGTTGAGGATAGAATAAGGGCGAAAGTTCAAGAGGGGCATGGTTTACGAAATGAAAGTATGGAACATATGATAAAGGGGATGACTGCAAGATATGCTAAAGGAGAAGGCAGCAATTTAAGAAGTGAAATGACATCTGCAATAAAAAGTTTAGTATCAAAATATGAAACAGAAGCAGCTGAAAAAGGTTATATGGGAGAGAAAGCAATGGCCTATGTTGCTTCCAGGGTTGAAGGAAAACTAAAAGGGAGATATGGAAGTAAAGAGACTAAAGAGAAAGCAGGTAAAAGTGAGGCATCAAAAAAAGGTGGATCTGGCAAAGAAAAAAACACTAATGAAAACAGAAAGGATTCGGATGAAGCATCTTCAGGAGAAAATGAAGCTGGAGAATCGCAGGAAGCTGGTGATGGGGGAGATTCTTCTGGTGAAGGACAATAAAAATAGAAAATATTAAGAACATGCACTGCAAAAAAGGTAATTTATGATGGAAAATAAAGTACACCCTGAAAGAGTAATGGAAACTATGAAGCTTATCAGAGATTTAAAATTGAAGTCTGATGTTTCAAAAACAAAAAGCCTTAAACAAAACGGATTAACTGAGCTGCAGATGTTCACGCTTATGTCCATCTGCCAAAATTCTGGTTTCTGTGCTTGTGGAAAATGTACAACAAGTGAATTAAGCAAAGAACTTAATATTTTTTTACCTTCAGCATCTCGTATCATTGATAGTTTGGTAATCAAGAAACTTGTATCAAGAACTGTTCATGAAAAAGACAGAAGAAAAATAAATCTTGCAGCTACTGAAGGAGGTAAGGCAGTATTCAAAGAATTTCGCAGTGAAATTTTAGAAATTATGAGTGAATTATTGGGTAAGATGGGCCAAGAAGAGCATGATAATCTGATTAATGGTTTAACTGCTTTTAATAGGGTAATGGAGGAATCAGGTAATATTAAACTATAATCCCTTAGGCAATTCTTATATCAACTCATCTATAGCGAAGGACACAAATTATAGAAAGGGTCATCATTCTCTGTATCTTACAGCCTTGTCCTTAGCTGGATTATGGCATTTATTGTTTATGATAGCAGCTGCATACACCAAAAATTTAAAAACAAATCACCCATTCAAGACCAATAATGGCAAAGAAAAGAAAATCAATAAAAAAGTTGCCAAAACAATTAATGTCAAAGAAGATATTAAGCTTCATTTTTGATGATTTCTCTTTGTTTGGCAGCCTTCCCTTTTATCTTTTCATAACTCTTTTCTCTTTTTTCATAGGCAACAAAGTGTTATTTTCCCGCTTGGCCTATTCTTTACTTCTATCTATTATAGTAGTTATAGCAATAAAAAAATTCCATTACAAGGAAAGGCCGCAAAAAGAAGAATTTAACATATTCATGGAAAAGATGATTGCATCATCATTCCCCAGCAGCCATAGCGTGATGATTACAATCTTGACTTTGCTTCTAAGTATCTCATATCCTTCTCTATGGGTAATCATAATCTTTAGCATTATTTCCTTGCTTGTTTATATACAACGCTATGTCACAAAAAAACATTATGCTATTGATATAATAGGCGGCATTCTTATAGCGATTGCAGAAGTCATCTTTGTTGTTAGGGTTTTATAAGCACTAATATTATAAACTCTTTGCTCTTTTTTGTGCCTATGAATCCACACCTAAAAGGAAGTTTGTTGATTGTGCTATCCATGCTTCTATATTCTATTCGTTCTGTTTTTATAAGAATAATCCCATTAGAAGTACCTACCTTGCTGGCATATTTTGAGATCTTCTTTCTGTCTTTCCTCATAGTATCTATTTTTCTTACAAAAAAGATAGATTCATTTAAGATCCATCATCCAAAATTATTGCTCTTATCCTCTGCAATACTTATAGTTATCCTGCTTACAT
>JAGLMD010000156.1 GCA_023140175.1 Nanobdellota archaeon
TGGCAGTCTGTAGCTGCTATAATAATCTCAATGCTTGGCCTATATTTTATCTTTGATAGTGTACAACTGGATAGCAGCCAACTTTTGGGAGTATTTTTAGGAATTATTGCAGCCTTAAGCTATGGTATTGTTCTGAATATAAATAAAGTCTTGGTAAGAAGGGGCCATATTCTGAGCATGATACTCTACCAGACTATCCCTATAACACTCATACTATCCCCTTTTCTATTTGTGCAGCTGCCTTCTCTTCAGGATTTATTCTATTTGCTGATAATGGCCTCCTTAGGCGGATTAATAGCCTCTATAATAAGCCTCAATGGCTTAAAAACAGTCAAAGCACAGCATGCAGGAATAATTGCTTATATAGAAATATTATTTGTTATCTTGTTGGGATTCTTATTCTTTCAGGAAATTCCTTCTAAAACCACCTGGATTGGGGGCCTATTGATTATCCTTGCAGGCGTATGGATAATCATAGATGAAGCTATGCGGAAGGATAAGGCTAATTAATTGCAACTAGCCAGATAATATCTTAATTTGATATCTGTTTTTAACTATATATAAAATGACTTATTGAATTGGAATAAATCTGCTAATTGGCTCTTTATGAATAATAAAATAATCGTAGTTTCTGATTATATTCCTAAATCTCTCTCTAATTTCCTTAATAATAGAAAAAAATTCTTCTCGATTTTTTGTTAAAATCTCAAACTCTAAATCCGACTTACCTATCTGCTTTGTTATATAAATACAATTTGGAATTATTTTAAGGTAATTGTTCAACTTACTGAAATCTTCTTTTGTCAAATTTTGAAGATATATTAATACTTTATTATTAGAATAACCAAATTTTTTATAATCAATTAATGTTCTAAATCCAACAATGATTTTTTTCCTGATTAGATTTTTAATCCGATAGCTTATTGCTTTACCTGTAAGATTCAATTCCCTACTTAATTCTTCGAAATTAATTCTACCTTTTTTTGTAAGTAAAATCAATAATTTTGTATCAATATCATCTATTTTTGGTGTTTCAACTTCTCCTCCTGTTTTAAATTCTTTAACATTTTCCTGCTCTAATAAAAATCTATAATTAAATTGTGAAAGATGCATCCCAATAGAAACCTCTTTTTCTAATATACATTTTCCATATTTTAAAACAAAATTATCAATAAACTCTTCGAATTCAATCATGTTTCTAGCCCAGTATCCTATTAATAAATCCCAAGAACCATCAAGTACACCCAAATAAGCTATTTTTGGATTTCCCCCTATATCATTAATAATATTTTCTTCAATTTCCTTAGTAGTATTTTGAAATTTTACAAGTAATCTACAATAATAATAGCCAAGTTTGGAAGGATTTATTATAGCATAATATTGTTTAATTACTTCTTCTTTTTCTAACTTTCTTATCCGATATAATGCAACTTCTTTTGAAATTCTAACTTTTCTTGCTATTCTTGAAATTAATTCTCTTGCATTAAAGTCTAATTCCACAAGTATTTTTCTATCTCTCAAATCCAGTTTAATTTCTCGCATATTTTATCTACTAGAAGATATAATATATAAATTTTTCTATTTGATAAAAAAATAGAAACTAAATTTTATCAATTATTAGATATTTACTTCTCAATGATAAAATGTTGGAAGAGGTCGTAAATGTGCCGTCAGAAAAAGAATTTGAATATATACCCAAGTTAAAATCATACTTAGCTAGATATAAAACTAAAATCACTAATGTAACTCTATACGAAGCACTTTATCTTTCACAACAATTAGGATTAGAAATCCCAACATCTAGAGAGTGGCATATGGGAAGGAGATATTTTGAAAAAAAATTACCTAATGAGGAGAGAAATTTTATTATGGATGAACTAGAGTTTTGTGATAGTATTCTTGTTTTTGATAAGTACAAAACTTATTTATTTGAAAATACAAAAGTTGATTTAGAAAATAGTAGTTATGAAATCTCTCACTCAAATTCAAGGGAAATAGACTGGTTGCCAAGATGTAATGGATATATTCAACAAATTGATGAAATAACTGGTTTGCCAAAAATCGTTGGAGAAACCCCTTGTTCTAATTATAACAATGCCTATTTTTGGGTCATTCCTAAAAGGACAAGAGCTATAATTAGAGGTCATTGGAGAGGATTCCATCCAGAACCACCTTTAGAAAGCAGGAGATACTCAATAGATGCTTGCTGGAGTCCAGAAGTTTCTTACCCAAAGATTAGTTTTCGTTTCATAAGCCGCAGGAAACCAGAAAACATTGATAAGAAAATAGTAATCCTAAGACAAAAAATATTTTTAAGAGAAGTTAAAGATGAAACAAGAATGGTTTAGGAAATATTTTGGGTTGTCATATATTTTAGGGGATAATACAAAGGCATTTAATTTTAATGGTCTAAAAGAAAGAACAAAAGCAGATTTAGACCAAATTGTAGGACTTTCTCAAACTAATTCGGGAAGTAAAGTATTGGATATACCCTGTGGTTATGGCAGACATTCAATAGAATTAGCTTCAAGAAGCAATTATAGAATTTCTGGATTAGACTTAGATACTTTTTTAATAAAAGTTGCAAATTATAGGGCTGAACATTCTCTGGATGTTGAAGAAAATTATATTGAACTAATACAAAAACCAAAATTTGTAATTGGCGATATGAGAGATTTTTCAAATGAATTAAATGATTTTGATTTAGTTTTTAATTGGTTTTGGAGTTTTGGTTATTTTTCCCATCCAGAGAATTTGAGAGTTCTTTGTGAATTTTATTCAGCTCTGAAACATCGTGGCAAACTATTGATTCACACCATACCTAGAGAAAATTTATCTCAATATAGACAGGGTGTTTGGAGACAAGTTTCTAATCTTAAAATTATGGGCCATGAGTATCCAAAAGGAAATCTACAGTATACAAATTTTTATGAAGCAAAAAAAGGTTTATTACACACTTCTTGGTCAGTAAAATTAGATGATGGCACTGTCTTCCCAGAAGAATATATAGAAAGTTCTGTTTTAATGTATTCAACAGAAGAATATGTTGATATGTTTAAGGAAACAGGTTTTAAAAATATAGAAGTAGATAGTAGTTATCTTCCATTTAAAATATTTATAGGAAAAAAGTAAATAGTTAATTTAGTCTATCAGGCCTTTCAAAAAATCATATTCTATTTTATGGTGAAACAACCTGTTTCTCCAGCATCTTTCAGTAGCTATATATATTGCAGATGGATCCATTACTCTTTCTCTTAATATATTTGCGGCAACAGCAGGGTGAAATTGAATTAATTCTTGGTTTGTCTTAATAAAATCTTCACCATTTCCATCCTTCGAATCCGGCATCTCAATATATCCGCCGATAACAGGATATGTACGGGCTTCCTCAAAAAAATCAATATCTACATCTATTATTGTTGGCCCATATATTTCTGGCAATTCTCCTAAGGGAAAATCAAATACAGATGTTTTGCCGACAAACCTACCACAATAAGTTTTAAAGAATTGAAAAAGGTTAAACCTAGATTCTTCTTTTATCTCATTCTGCAGCTCCTCCATGCTCTCCAGTACTGGTAAAACATTTATCACTTCAATTATCCTGCTTCCTATTTCCTTATCATGGAGGAGGTGTGATAAATAATTATTTCTTTGTATTGAATATCCTGGCTCCTGAAGATCTGGATGAGCATCAAGCCTGATAATTGTAATATAATCTCCACTGCTTTTAAGGTAATTTTTTATGGCATTACAGGAATGTCTATGCGAATCATATATTCTGAATGGTAAGCCGTTAAAATTTGTTAATTCAGGTAAAGATTCCATCTCTCTCCTTTTTTCAAGAACTCTGATAATATCATCTTGCAGGTTAGTTATATTTATAGAAGAAAGTAATTCTGGATTGAAATATGCTAGTTGGGCTTTTATCCCTCTTGTATAATCTATGTCTCCTTTCTTGTCAATTATTTCAAGCAGCTTTTCTATCCTGTTTTTGTCTAGCTTGGGGTAATCAGTAGTTAAAATTTGCTCAATTGTTGATTCTGGAAAAGTTTCTTTCAATCTATTTTTTTGGTATTCTAGTAGTATGACAATTTAGTTA
>JAGLMD010000157.1 GCA_023140175.1 Nanobdellota archaeon
TAAAAAATAAAAAATTAAAAGAAGAATTTACAAAAATTGTCACACTCTCAAAAGAACAAAGAACTATAATGAAAGCAGTTGATAAAGATATATTGAAATGTAGTGTATAAAACAAAGGGCAAAGTCAGGTTATATACAACCAAAAAATTTAATAACCTATTATTTCAATATTTTTAAGAATGGTAAGAAAAAGAGCAAAAGAATTTGTCTTTACACTGCTTAAGACATTAAATCCGAAGTATTATCTGGACTTAGGAGAAAAAGAGCTGTATAATGCTATTAGGTATTTTCTCACGCTTTTACTTGCGGCCTTCCTGGTTATGTCTGTATTAGCTATTCCAAAGGCATTTTTTATAAAATCAGATATGGATAAAGCATCCACAGATATAGTCGAGTTCAAATTTAACAGTGAATTTGAAACAGCTAAGCCAGTGTCTATACCAAAAAACAGCCCGGTAATAACTTTTGATACAACAAACAATAAATCAATAGATACTGAGCTGATACTTATAACTGATGAGAAGATATATTATAACCTGTTTGGTACAGAGAAAGAAACAGACATGGAGGGGTATGACTTCACAAAAAACAGAAAAGGTGCTGCAAATGTTATATCTTTAATCTTCTTATTTATGCTGCCGAGCATATTTGCCTTCTATTATCTCAGTTATTTAGCTAAATATCTGGCAATAATAATAATCTGTTCTATAATCTCATTTATTGGAGCAAGAATTATGAAAAATACTATCAGTTATAAGAAATCACTTGCATTAGCATTCTATACATCTACAGTCATGGTTCTTCTTGAGATATTGAGCCTGCCTTTTTTCATAAAGAAATATCTGATTACATATTCGGCAGTTGGGATCAGCTCATCTGTTATTGCAATAACAGCATTTCTAACGCTTTATGTTACTTCTATAAGGATAAATGGCAATAGGGATTTGAAAGAATAAATTTATAAATAATTCTGAATATCGAAGAATTATGAAAATAACTATATCTGGCCAGGTTGGATCCGGGAAAAGCACTGTTGCAAAGCTACTGGCCAAGAAGAAGAAATACAGCTATTATTCTACAGGAGAATTCATGAGAGCAATTGCCAAGGAAAGAAAAGTTACTATAATGGAGCTGTCTGACAAGGCTGAATCTGATCCATCCATAGACAAAGAGCTGGATAAAAAGCAGATTGAGATAGGGAAAAAAGAAGATAATTTTGTCATGGATTCAAGATTAGGATTTTATTTCATTCCAGATTCGTTCAAGATACTCTTAACTGTTGACATAAAAGAGGCAGCTAAAAGAATCCATAAAGATAAGAGGGAGGGAGAAACGTTTAAGGATATAGATGAAGCAATTGATTCATTAGAAAAAAGAATGATGTCTGAGAAAAAACGTTATAAGGAATATTACAATATTGAATTTCCAAAGATAAATCATTTTGATTTGATAATAGATACGTCAGATAAGAAGCCTGAGGAAATAGTTGAAGGGATTCTGAAAACATTGCCTAAATCTTAATTTTTATTCTTCAATCCTAACAATTCGCTCATTTTAATCTTACCAGTATAGTAAGCCATTCCAACAACAGAATTAACGCCAATTTCTTCCAGTTTCTTTATTTCATCTATAGAGCTTATTCCGCCGGCAGCAGTTACTTCTATTCTTGTCATTGATTTTATCTTCTTCACTGTTTCGAAGTCTGTTCCTTCCATCATTCCTTCTTTATCAACATAAGTATAAAGTATCTCAAGACAATAATTCTCAAGCTCTTTAACAATGTCTAAAGTATTTATGCCTGTACTTTCTGTCCAGCCTTTATCAACAATCTTTCCGCCTTTAGAATCGATAGAAACAATGATCTTATGCTTTCCAATTGCCTTATTCAACTCATCTAGAAAAGTTGTATTCAACTTCCCATCAGAAAAAGCCCCTGTCCCAATAATCACCTTACTAGCGCCGGCATCAATAATCTCCTTAGCTTTTTCCAATGTTCTTATTCCTCCGCCTACCCTGCAGTCCATCCTTTTACATAACTCTTTAATCAAAGAGACATTCTCTCCCTTCCCCATAGCTGCATCCAAATCAATCACATCAATTGGATTCCCTAATTCTTTGAGAGAATCTGCAGCATAAAAAACATCATCTACTTCAATCTTTTTCTCTTTGCCCCGGACTAGTTGGACAACTTTTTTGTCCATTAAATCGATGCAGAGGAATATTGTCATATTCTCACACAAATTTCTTCCTTTTTTAAGAATTTCTTTATATCGTCTACTTTGTATTCATTATAATGGAATATACTTGCTGCTAAAGCAGCATCTGCTTTACCGTTTTTGAAAACCTCTGAGAAATGCTCAAGCTTTCCTGCCCCCCCTGAAGCGATGACAGGAATACCTACTTTAGAACTTATTGTTCTTGTGAGTTCAATATCAAAACCCCCTTTAGTTCCGTCAGTATTCATTGAAGTAAGCAGTATTTCTCCAGCTCCAAGTTTTTGTCCTTCAATAGCCCACTTTACTGCATCTCTTTTAGCAGGGGTTCTGCCTCCATTGATATATACTTCCCAGCTTTGATCTTTTTTTTTAGCATCTATTGCCAGAACAATACATTGGCTTCCGAATCTTTTTGCTCCCCCTGATATCAATTTGGGATTGTTAACTGCAGCAGTGTTTACACTTACTTTGTCAGCTCCTGCTTTTAGAATTTCTCTCATATCTTCAATTGTTCTTATCCCTCCGCCTACTGTGAATGGAATAAAGACTTTCTTAGCAACAGCTTTGACAATATCTTTCATTGTTTCTCTTTTGTCATGACTAGCGGTTATATCCAGGAAAACCAATTCATCTGCTCCTTGTTTGTTATATTCCTCAGCAAGTTCTACTGGATCCCCTGCATCTTTGATATTAACAAAATTCACTCCTTTAACAACTCTCCCGGCATCGACATCTAAGCAGGGAATTATTCTTTTAGCTAGCATTTTTCCTCCAGGAATCTGGGAAGATCAATTAGATTATCTATTCTTGCGTCTGAGTCTATTTTATATCCTATCATAAATATACCTGCATTTTTGGCAGCTTCAATATCGTATATACTATCCCCTACATAAATAACCTCATCCTTTGAAACATTCATTTCATGTATTGTTTTTATAAGGTGGCATGGACTTGGTTTAGGATTTTCGACATCATCTCCAGCAACAATTGTCTTAAAATATTTCCTTATTCTGACAAACTCCAGCTGCTTTTCTGCAGCATTTCTTGGAGTATTAGTAGCCAAACCGATTTTCACACCCCTATCCTCAAGTTCATTGAGTAACTCCTTAGCATTCTCAACCAGTTTAGTTTCACTAACAAATTTTGAAAAATTTTCAGCATAAAAATTATCTAATTCTTCAACAGTTCTTTCAGGCATAAAAAACTCAATATCCCCTTTAGTAGGGCCCCCAAAATGTTTCCGAAATTTTTCCTCGCTAATTTCGGGACAGCCAAAATATTTAGCAGCTAGATTTATTGTTTTTAACCATGTATAAAATGAATCAACAAGTACTCCATCCATGTCAAATATTATTGCTTTTATCATAATCCCGCAAAATTCTTTAGTATTTTTAATCCATCCTCGCCGGATTTTTCAGGGTGGAACTGGAAAGCATATATATTATCTTTACAAACTCCACTAACAAACTCCCCGCCATAATTGGTTCTTGCCAGAACTATTGCATCATCTTCAGGATCAACATAATAACTATGAACAAAATAAAAGAAATTTCCATCTAATCCATTAATTATCTTATTTTCCCTGCATACTTTTATCTGATTCCAGCCTATTTGCGGAACTTTGAGATTTGTATTAAATCTCTTTACTTTTCCCTTAAAAATACCTATTCCTTTTGCATCAGGACTTTCTGCACTCTCTTCAAAAAGTACCTGTAATCCCAAACATATTCCTAAAAACAACTTTCCATCATTAATAACTCCCCTAATTACATCAATGAGATTCTTTTTCTCAAGTGATTTAACCATATCACCAAAATTTCCAACCCCGGGGAATATTATTTTATCAGCCGATAAAATCTCATAGGGGTTATCGGTAATCCTGCTTTCAGCCTTAAGATTATCTAAGGCATTCTTCACACTCTGCAAATTACCTGCTCCATAATCAATTATCGCTATCATTCCCTAATCCAACAGCCCTTTTGTACTTGGTAAATCATTTAGTGCTTTTTTATCCTTACTAACCGCTGCTTTTAATGCTCTTGCGAAACACTTGAATATTGCTTCTATCTTATGATGGTCATTTTTCCCGCCTAAGAGTTTAATGTGAATGTTTGCTTTGAGGTTGTTGGCTATAGCCCTAAAAAACTCTTCAATTAAATCTATGTCTAATTCTCCTTGTTTTTTGTTGCTAAAATCAGCATCAAAACCCAGATATGGCCTTCCTGAAATATCTAACGCAACAACAGCCAGTGATTCATCCATAGGCATTACAAAATAACCTGCTCTGTTAATTCCTTTCATGCCGCCTAATGCTTCAAGAATGGCTTTGCCAAGAACCAGCCCTGTATCTTCCACAGTATGGTGTTGGTCTATATTAACATCTCCTTTTGCTTCTAAATCTAAGTCAATAAGAGAATGTTTTGAGAACAAGTCAAGCATATGGCTGAAAAATCCGATTGGGGTGCTTATATTATACTTTCCTGAACCATCTAAATTAACAGAACATATTATTTGCGTTTCTTTTGAATTTCTTTCAATATTTGCTTTTCTCATTTTACCCCCGCTTCCTTTAGAGCTCTGATAAATTTTATCATCTGTTTTTTTGTTCCTATCGTTATTCTTATATAACCTTTAAGCATAGTTTTATCTGATTGATCTCTGACTAAAATTCCCTTCTTTCTCAATCTTTTCTCAATAATCTTAGCATGATCTCCAAAGTTAATAAGCATGAAATTTGTCTTTGAGCCATAGAATTTCACTTTCATCTTTTTCAGCGCATTCTTTAATATTACTTTGGCTTCATTAACTTCTCTTATATACTTCTTCACATAATTGTCTTTTTCCAAAGCTTTTGATGCAGCTATAATCGCCAAATTATTGACACTATAAGGAGAACTTGCTTTAGATAATGATCGTATGTTTTCTTTATTGGAGATTATATATCCTAATCTCAGCCCAGCCAACCCAAATGCCTTTGAGAAAGTCTGTATTATGACAAGATTATCATATTTGTTGATATATTTTTTTAGGCTATTTCCAGAGAATTGGTAATATGCCTCATCCAGAATTACAATGGAATTTTTGGCTTTTTTCAATATCCTAAAGATTGCTTCATCCATTATAGGTGTTCCTGTGGGGTTATTCGGATTTACAATAACAATTATCTTTGTTTTTTTATTGATGGCTGCAATGACTTTATCAGCAGGAAAGGACAGGCCTTCATTATAAGTTATTTCCTTTATCCTAACTCCTGCCAGCTCTGAATAAAACTTAAACATAGGAAATGTGGGCACTGGAATGATTATCTCTTCATTCTTCTCCATATAAGTGTCAATAATCAGTTTTATTGCTTCGTCTGATGCACTTGTTATAGCTAATTCGGTTGCATTTATATCCAGATATTCTGACAGTTTTTTCTTAAACTTATTATATTCGGGATATGTGCATAGGTCTGAAGACCTGGCTTTTTTTATAGCTTTAATTACTTCTTTACCTGGCCCGACTGTATTTTCATTAAAATCCAATCGTAAATAATTGCGCCTGCCTTCCAGCGGCGGATTATAGGGCTGCATTTTTTGAACAGCTTTTTTTGGAGCGATCATTTTCTAATCTCCACGGATCTTTTATGGGCTTCTAATCCTTCTGCCTCTGCTAAAATTAGGATAGATTCCTTTAATTTATTTAAGCCTTCTTTAGTCAAGCTTTGAACTGTGGGCATCTTAATGTAATCAAGAATACTTAAACCAGCCCTAATTTTAGCAAAACCGTTTGTAGGCAATACATGATTTGGGCCAGAGATGTAATCGCCGGCTGCTTCAACTGAATAATCTCCTAAGAAAACTGCGCCGGCATTCTTTACTTTCTCAAGCAGGCTTTTCTTATTTATCATTATCTCTAAATGCTCTGGTCCAAAATAGTTCACAAAATCAAAAGCTTCGTCAATATTATCAACAATAACAATAGCCCCGTAGTTATCTAATGATGCTTTTGCAATGTCTCTTGTTGATAGTTTATTTAGCTGCTTCTCAATCTCTATATTTACTTTCTCAGCGATTTCTTTGGATGTTGTAACAAGAACAGATGAAGCCAGTTTATCATGCTCTGCCTGTGATAACATATCAGCCGCAATATATTGGGGGCTGCTGTTTTCATTCGCGACAATCATTACCTCACTGGGTCCGGCTATAAAATCTATTCCGCATTCTCCATAGACAATTTTCTTTGCTGCTGCAACATAGATATTGCCTGGGCCGATAATCTTGTTTACTTTAGGAACTGATTCTGTGCCATAAGCCATCGCAGCTATTGCTTGAGCACCTCCAATTTTGTAGATTGCTGTTGCGCCGCAAATATCAGCTGCTGCAATTACTGCAGCATTAATCTCCGGCGGAGAACATATAACTACCTCTTCAACACCTGCAACCCTGGCAGGAACAACTGTCATAATCACAGTAGATACTAAAGGATAATTGCCGCCAGGCACATAACAGCCAACCGAATCCAGGGGCCTGACCAACTGGCCTGCCTCAACACCCTTGCTTATCTTCTTCATCCATTCTTTGGGCATCTGTAATTTATGATACTTTCTGATATTTTCTGCACTTTCTTTAATAGCCTTAATTACATTATCACTTACATTTGCATATGCTTCCTTAATCTCTTCCTTTCCTACTTTAAAATTCTTAACTTTAATCCCATCAAATTTTTCGGTATATTTTTCCAATGCTTTATCTCCTTCTTTTTTCACATCAGATATGATTGGCTTAACTAATTCTACTACTTGATTGGTATTTTCAGCTCTTCTCTCCCTAATTTTATCTATTTTTTCTCTATCCTTAAGAGTTAAAATTTTGACCACTATTCAACCACCTTATTCAGGGAATATTCAACAATACCTGTAGCTCCGGTTGATTTCAATGAAGGAATTAATTCCCTGACTCTTTTCTCATCAACTATTGTATCTACTGCTACCCACTCACTCTCATTATTAGCCAGGGGAGACACTGTTGGCTGGCGTAATGCAGGTAAAATCTTAAGCAATTCCCTGAGATACTTTTTCTCAATATTCATTTTCAGACCAACTTTTTCTTCTGCTGCAAGTGCTGCTTTAAGCAATAATGAGATCTGTTCAATCTTTTGTTTTTTCCATTCATCTTCATATGAGCCCTTATTAGCTATGAGCCTGGTAGTAGACTCTAAAACAATATCTATTATTCTAAGATTATTTGCCCTTAAACTAGAACCGCTTTCGGTAATCTCAACTATTGCGTCTGCGAGTTTTGGCGGCTTTGCTTCGGTAGCACCCCATGAAAACTCAACATCTGCATTAACTTTATTATCTTTAAGATACTGTTTTGTTATATTTACCGCTTCTGTTGCAATCTTCTTTCCCTCCAGATCTTTCACTGACTTAATGTCAGAATCATTCGGCACTGCTGCAACCCATCTTATTGGCCTTAATCCAGATTTTGCATAAATTAAATTAGCCACTTCTTCAACATCAGCATTATTCTCCTTGATCCAGTCATAGCCTGTCAGGCCAAGATCAATTACACCTTCTTCGACGTATCTTGCCATCTCCTGTGCTCTTATGAGTATGCATTCCATCTCATCATCATTGATAGAAGGATAATAAGATCTTTCCTGAACCCTTATACTAAATCCTGCTTTCTTGAACATCTTGATAGTTGATTCCTGCAAGGATCCTTTCGGTATTCCTAATTTTAGTTTATTCCCCATTTTTATCAACACCTTTTCTATATACTTTGTATGGGTCAAAAATTCTTTTTCCCACTAATTCCAGTTTATCGTCATTCAGCTTTCTATAAAAACAGGAACCATATCCTTCATGACATGCTGCATTACCAACCTGCTCAGCCTTTATCAGCAAGGTATCCTTATCACAGTCTACAAATATCTCTTTCACGATCTGGAAGTTTCCACTTATTTCTCCTTTCTGCCATATTTTATTTCTGCTTCTGCTGAAGTAATTTACCTTACCTGTTTCCAGTGTTTTTTCCCAGGCTTCTTTATTCATGAAGCCAAGCATCAGCACATTATTAGTTTTGAAGTCTTGTACAATTATAGGCAGCAATCCATTGAGCTTTTCAAAATTTAACTCGATCATTTTAATATTCCCCCTTGTTTGTTGATTTTTGTTTTCTTTTTAAATATTTGGCAAATATGCCTATATTAAGAGTGATTTTGCAAATGTTTCATTATAGAGAGGAGGATAGCAGAAGCTACCCATGAAATTGATGTGAAATTATAGAGTTGAAACTGGAGAAAAGAATTTTACCGACAGTGAATACAATCAACTCGTTTCATGATATATGCAGGGATTCAAATGAATATATAAAGATTATCATTTCCTGCTGTGTCGTTCAGAATGGGGTGCGTGTAGTTAGAGCAGGTAAATTAGCATATTATCGTAAAGAGTAATTCATCAGCGAATGATGCAGTAGATAACACTGCCCCCTAACCTGCTATGAGTACACGCACCCTTCAGAAGGCACAAAACAACCTAATTTATAAAGGAACTTCCATTTAAATTTAAATAAGGAGAAAATATAATATTAATTATACATTTAGAAAAAATGTAATTCAAAATATTTTCCATTTTTTACACGACTATGAATAGTAAAAAACCAATTAGATCCAAATCTGATATTCTAAAATTCTTTCACGATGCATCCACGCCAAAGAAAGAATTATTAATCGGGCTAGAGGTGGAAAGAAGCGCTGTTTTTGACACAGATTTAAGTCCTGTTCAATATATAGGAAAATCTGGATACTTAGCAATTTTAAAAAAATTAGTAGAAGAAGTTGGATGGAAAATAATAAGCCAAGACGACAAGGGAAACATTACTGCATTAAAAAGAGGTGGCAGTGAAATACATATCGAAGATGATGGACGCCTTGAGTTAGTGAGTAAACCTCGAAAAGAAATTTTTAGCCTATGTCGTGAATATCAGATGCACTCTAGTGAAATTGATGAGATATCAAAGGAATTTGATGTTCGCTGGATTTCCTTAGGACGTCAACCATTCGCTAAAAACAAAGAAATTAATTGTGCTTTTCCAGAAGAAGATAAAAAAGAATGTAATCACTATCGAAAGTATTATTCTGATTGGCAAGAAAAAACTTATACTGGATGGAAATTAATAAATGATAGTATCCATGTAAGCATAGGATATTCATCTGAGCAAGATGCTATTAAAAAATTTCAAACTCTTTTAAAAATTTCTCCAATTTTAAGTGCAATGTTTGCTAACTCACCCTTAAAAGCGGGAAAGTTTTCTGGTTTTCAGTCATATAGATCCCATACAACTGCCCTTTGCAGCCCTCATCGAACACAAATTCAAAAAATATTTTTTGAAGAAAATTTTAGTTTTGAAAATTGGATTGACTATCTTTTGGAATTGCCCATGCGACGAATTAAACGAAAAGGAAAGACCATTTTTGTTCCTTTATCATTTAATGATTTTTTAAAAAATGGTTTTCAAAAGTACACTCCTTGTATTGCTGATTTTTATCTTCATATAAAATCAGTTTGGGGAGAAGTAAGAATCAAGCATTATATTGAATATCGTGGATTTGATACCGTCCCCCCTCATCTTCTTCCTTCGATTCCGGCTTTAGTATGTGCTTTAACTCTAAACTCTGATGTAATGCAAAAAAGTCAAAATCTTGTGAAAAATTGGACATTTGAAGATCATTTAGAAATGCGAGAAAAGGTATATAAAAACGCGTTGCAGGCAAAAACTCCTGACGGGAGAAAAGTACTTGATCTTGCCAAAGAACTTTTGGAAATTGCTTCTTTTTCATTGAAAGAAAGGCATAGAAAAATGAAAGGTCGCATTGACATATCTCGTTTTCTTTGGCCTATCAAAGAATTTATCTTTGTCCGTGAGCAATCTCCTGCCAGATATCTAATGGAAATGTGGAATGGAAAGTGGCATAAAAACCCACGAAAGTTGATTGAATGGTCACAAAAATAAGATAACTTACAATTTTATGATCTAGGTTTGTCTTTATGAGCTAATAATGATACAAAAAATATTGTCTTTTACAAAAATGCATGGAACTGGTAATGATTATGTAATTATTGATCTCTTTCATGAAACAATTAAAAGTGATGTTTCACAGATTGCAAGAAATATTTCAAAAAGAAGATTCAGCATTGGCAGTGATGGGATTATTATGATTAAACCATGGGAGGAAGGTGATGCTGAAATGATTATGTATAACCCTGATGGATCAATTGCCGAAATGTGCGGCAATGGGTTACGCTGTGCAGCTAAATATGTTCATGACTACTATCAAAAAAGTAAAAAGAGTCTAAAGATACTAACCGGAGCAGGAGTAAAAGTCGTAGAAATTCAAAAGGGAAAAGATAGTAAGGCTGAAAATATTACTGCTGACTTAGGTAAACCGATTTTTGAGGGACCTAAAATACCCACTACTTTTAGTAAACTAAGAATTATAAATGAAAAGATTAAGATTGACAAACAGGAACTGATTTTTTCTGCTGTTTCAATGGGCAATCCTCATTGTATAATTTTCGTCAATGATGTAGAACATTTTCCAGTAGCAGAACTTGGCCCTCAAATAGAAACCCACAAATTTTTCCCAAAAAGAATTAATGTTGAATTTGTACAAATTCTAAATAGACATCACTTAATCCAGCGAACTTGGGAGCGCGGTGCAGGTGAAACTTTAGCTTGTGGAACCGGCGGCGGCGCTGTAGCTGTTTTAAGTCATATACTTAACCACACAAACAGTCAAATTACAATTCATTTTAGGGGTGGAAACCTTCAGTATCAATATCAGAAAGGTAAATCAGTGAAGATGACAGGTCCAGCAGTAGAAGTTTTTAAAGGGAAATTAAATTATTAACTGTAAATATTTCCTTGTCTAAATTTGACATGAATTTTTGCAATACCCAGATACATATTCTTTAAAAAAGAGAAAAATAAATCTATTTTCTACCTGACTTCGCCAGTTAATTCTTAAAGAGAAGTTTCTCATAGTGATTTGGTGAAACACTATGAGAAACAATGTAAATTTTACTATAGGACATATAGCATTGATGGATAAAGTAGACCATAAATATAACTTTTTCGGTCAACTATTTGATGGTATTAGGATGTTCTCTTAATACTTTAGAGCCTTCAACAATTCCCCAACCGCTTTCTTTTAATTTTGGATCGATTAATTCTACTCTTGTTTCTGCTTCATTCATCTTAAATTGTAAATTTACTAAACTAGGGAAAATTTCACTATTTCTTATGATCTATGAAATTTTCTCGTTGTTTCTTTTTACCTAAATAATTTTGTTTTGTAATGATACTTCGACCTAATTCTTTTTCAGTAGATTTTCTAGCATCTCCTGCTGCTTTTCCGCCCCTTTTAGCAACTATTTTACTTTTTGTAAAGGTATTTGGTTTTTCATCTTGTGAAATTTCAGTAGTTACTCGTTCACCAAGCATTGTAAAAATAAGTTCTAAATCACCCATATGATCTCTTAAATTAGCTTTTGATTGTTTTGGCAAGTTTTTATGTTGTTTATATTCAGTTGGAGTCATTCCAAAAGTTGCTTTGGAGATTTCTGCTGTAAGTATTGCAAAATCTTTTTTTTCAATAATTCCTCTTTCATTCCATTCATCAGTTAGATTTTGTCTTATAGCAATACCTCTTAATCGTTTATCAATCCAATCTTTAGGATAACCTTTTGCAGAATAAATTTCTTTCATTCTTTCTTGAGCAAGTTCAGGATTTTCTATTTCTTGAACCCTATCATAACCTACTTGTGCAAGCCATTGTTTGAATGGTTCTGCTTTTTTTGAGGGTATAGATTGAATTAACCTAAATATACCTTTAGTATTCCAGCATTGAAGCATTTGTCTTCCGCCAGGTGTATCAAACTCTAAACCAAGGGGGGGTACATTTTGTACCCCTCCTTTAAAAACATCATTTAGGGCAGTATCCCTGCTTCTAAGTCTTTTTAAATATTGAGAAGGGTCTTTTGAATCTGTTAGTGCAAAAACTATATCCTTTATAACAAACCACCATTCATCATCATACAGAACTCTTCTTATATTTTTATGTTGGAATACTACTAATTTATTATGTTCCTTGTTCATACTGACACCTTAATGAGTTCTCCTATAAAGGCTTTTTGGAGAATTGATTGTTTTAGTTCTTCTAGGCTTGATAGTTTTTGGTGTAGATTTGTTGTAGGGATTTGGTTTTTTGGGAGAATGAATCTAAGTCATTTAATATATTATATTGTATGTTTAATGATGGACAAGGAACACTCAAGTTCTTTAAATCATTTATAGATAAATTTGGTTGCATTAAGGTATTAACATTTTTCAATACATAATCTGAAACGATATTAGTACACAAGAAAGTTCGCTAACGCTCACTAAATCTTAGATTCAATTCTAATATAATCCAATAATTCTCTTTGTTCTTTTAGAATTTCTGGAGGGCCTTTCTTCATATACATTACAAATTCCAATTCTCCGCCGCAATAAGGGCACTTTAGTATCC
>JAGLMD010000158.1 GCA_023140175.1 Nanobdellota archaeon
GGTCGCTCCTATCCCGATATGTGCCGTTAAAGAACTTCTATTTCTTGTGCCATTAAATTCTTCTCGCCGAATGTTACAGGAATGTATCTAACTTCTTTTCCAATATATAGTGTCTTTTCTTTGTCATCTTCGATAATGTATGCTTTTGAAAAATAGTACTGAAGTTCATCTTGTCCTTTGATAAATCCCGCGTTTTCAGAAAGAAAATCAATAGCGCCAGTAATCTTACTAGCAATACTCGCATGATGTAATAATTCTTCAGAAATCGTAGCCGTTCTGGTAATCCACTTACCATTCAGCAGTGATCTAGTTTTTAAGATTTTCTCAGACCCCTCAATATGATGAGTAGGGATATCATGGGCAAGGCAATAACAATAGTCAAATGCATATGTATTGCCACGACGACCTGTACCGATTTCAATTATCTTTATTAAGTTATGCTCCTGTGATCTTGATGTGAATTTATTTAAAGCAATTGACATATTTGGAAATTTAAATTTATAGGTACCTCTGGCTCTACATGTTTGCTGTATAGTCGACAAAAACTCTTGATCTGGCTGTGTGTAAAGCCCCTCAGTCTGATGAGAATGATCTTTTAAAGCGCCCATAGCATGGTCAAGGTTTATACTCCCATCCCCTTTGTGATCAAGGAAAGCTACATTCATTACAGCATCAAGTAGTTGAATTAACCTTCTCAGATTTCCATCTGATCCGTTTATAAGTTGCTCAAGGCAATCCCCAAATCCAACATTTTCTTTCAATTCAAATATTCTCGATGCGGGGATATAGTCTTCCTCTTCGTCAGCTGATAAATAGTTGGTAATTAAACTAATGCTTTTCTTTCGGAAGTTCTCATAACCATCAGGAGCATAGATGTTTTCTTCTAATTTTACAACATCACCATATCTTGTTTCTGTAAGTATGTCTTGATAGGAATTAGGATAAATTGCTATTTTTGTACGAATATATGAGGCCGTACGGAATTGATTCATTAATATTTCAAAAAATGAATTATTTTCTTCTCCTTTGAAAAAATGACTATCCAATGACCCTGCTTCATCAATCAAGAGTAATATCTTACCCTCTTGATCTTCAATTAGATTCTTATAGGCTTCTTCAATGTCCTTTACACCAGGATTAGGCTTCTTCTTAAACTCGTTCAGGTGTTCGTTCTTGTACCTAGCAGATAATTCTAAAAACTTAGCTTTCGCACCACCTGTGACACCTAACTCAGATGATATACGTTCAGTATATTCTACAGATCCCAGCCTGGAGAGTTGATCAAGAGTGTTTGATAATTTCGCATCTGAAAACAAGATATTCGGAAGGCCCTGTATGCCTTGATGAATATTGGCCATCTTCTGAGCATCTTGGAGATGTAGATAGATTGATGATAATTCCTCCACAATCTTAATGATGATAGCATTATATATCTTAGAAGGTTCTTTAATGTGCTGAAAGTCGCTTAAACGGATAAAGACAGGGAGAAGAAGTTCTGTTTGTTCTATGATTCTAGGAACAAGATTGTACAAATAGTACGCGTGATTTGCCCGCAAAAACATTGTCTTACCAGAACCCATTCTTCCTTTAATAATATTATTTTCAAAATCGAACGGCGAATTTAATCCAGTAAGCGGGCTAACAAATAAAGACAAAATTTGCTTTAAATCAAACTCTTCTGCATTACGTATTCTGAATGGTCTTCTTTCATAGACTTTTTTCATAATTGTATTCCTTTGTTCTCATAACTTTGATGTAGCGGGCCTAAAAGCCCGATTTGTTTTCGTGCATTATTGCATGCGAAAAAGAAAAATAGGGCAA
>JAGLMD010000159.1 GCA_023140175.1 Nanobdellota archaeon
TAGGTTAACCTTAGAAATCTTAGTAATACTATTCAATCTCTCTCTTTTCATTCGGTATACCAGAGTAAATTATTGTGTATTTTGGTATACCAGTTTATAAATATTACGGAAATTTAGCTTAATATAAGCAAATGTGAAGAAAACAGCATTCTCAAAAACAAAAGGTTTATATAAATGTATGTTTTCAACATACATATGTCTGCTAATAACATACAATTTACAAAAATAGAAATAAAGATATTAAAATATATATTTAAGCATTTTAAAGATAGATACAATGCTAGACAATTGGCAAAGACTTTATCTTTAAATCATGCCAACATAAACAAGTTATGTAATTTACTCAAAGAAAAAAATTTATTGTCAAAAGAAGAAATAGGAAACTCAATCTATTATAGATTCAACTATGAGGAAGAATTAGCACTAAAATTTATTGAATATTTATTAAGCTTAGAAACTAAGGAAGTTCCTGGGTGGCTTACTGTATTAGTTTATAATTTAGATAAGTTCAAAGAGCATATTGAACTCGGTTGTATATTCGGATCTTCAATTGAAAGCAGCAAGTATAACGATATAGATGTTTTGCTAATATATGATAAGAAAAAGACAGCAGATGTAAATAAAATTAAAAACGAGATAAGAAAATCTGAATTAGTTGAAAAGCCGATAAGATACTTAGAGATTACAGAGAAAGACATTGAAAAGAACAAGGACAATAAGGTATTCTATAACATATTATCAGAAAATATTATCTTTCATAATCCTAAGAAGTATATCGAGGTGATAATGTGTCTCAAATATCGTGAATTGCGATGATTAGTGTATATTATTTAATGCAATTCACTAGATTGATAATTGCGCCTATTTTATACTAATTAGCGCAATTATCAATAGATATTCACCTAAAATGGTGTTTAAAGAACCCTAATAGGTTAAAGAAGGTAAAGCCGGATAACAACATAGCTAAAAAGCATTTAGAGAAATCAGAGTATAATGCAGATGTTATGAGCTTGTTAGAAGAATCTAAGAAATATGATTGGGCTTTGAATGCTGGTTTTTATGCAATCTATCATTGTTTTCTAGCTATTTTAGCAGAACATGGCTTTGAATCAAAAAACCAATCTTGTTCTATTACAGCATTGCTAAAACTTATTGATGAAAAGAAATTAGAATTTGATAAGGATTTAATTCTACAGTTCGACACATTAGAGGTAGATAAAGAAACAACAAATCCAACAATAAGACAAAGCAGGGAAATTTCAACTTACGGAGTTAAAAGTGATATAGGCTCCGGCCAGCTAAACAGAGTGAAAGAATTAATCACAAAAGTCCAGAGAGAAACTATTAAAGTATTAAATCAATAAAAAGAAAATAGCATTCTCAAAAACAAAAGGTTTATATAGTAACTTAGAGTTATTATATAGTAACTTAGAGTTACTATGATTTCATTAACACAGAAGGAGAGGGAAGCTTTGTTAATTTTATTTAAAGATTATACTAGCTTTTATAATGCAAATTCTATTAGTAAGAAATTAGAAATAAGCCATGTTGGAGCTCAGAAGATGCTTAAAAGATTTCAAAATAGTGGTTTGGTAACCTCAAAAAGAATAGGTAAATCAATAATATATAAGCCCACATTAGATGATGATTACACTCAAAACCTCCTCTCATTTTTACTGGCTGATGAAGCCAATAATTTTAAAAGATGGAAAGATGAATTTAGAGAGCTATTCAAAAAAGGAAGAATTATAATGATATATGGTTCTGCAATAAAGAACTATAAAACAGCTAGTGATATTGATATCATGTTAGTTATAAGAAATGAAGAATCTAAAGAAGTGAGTAAGATTCTAAATGAAATAGGGGTGTTGTTACCAAAAAAAATCCACCCTATTAAATTAACAAAAGAAGACTTATTGAAAAATATTAAGGACAAAAATGAAGCAACTGTGGATATTGTAAAGAATGCAGTTATTTTATATGGTCAGGATAAGTATAGGGAGGTGTTGAAGAATGTCGCGGGCTTCTAATCAAATTAAATGGTGCTTAAACAAAGCTAAAAAAGAAATCGAAGAATGTGAAAAATTAGGAAAAAGAAAAAAACATAGGGGTTTGTTAAAAATAAATCCGGATAGCGAAATAGCTAAAAAACACATAAGGAAAGCACAACATAATCTCAAGGCAATAAATTATCTACTTAAAGGAAATTTTTCAGATGTGAGTATAAACATGGTTTTTTATTCTATGTATCACTGCATGTTAGCAATAGCTGTAAAATTTGGTTATGAGAGCAGAAATCAGACATGCACTATTTCACTAATAGAATATCTAAAAGAAGAAGGAAAAATAGATATTAGCAATAGATATATCGACATGCTAAAATATGCTGAAGTAGGGGAAGAAAATAGCATTATTGAAATGAGAGAAGAGCTTACTTATGGAATTGAAATCTCTGCTGAGAATAAAGCAGAAATAAATGAATTAATTGATGATTGCACAAAACTTATTGACATTACTAAAGAGATTGTTTATGATTGAGGGGAGTGTAAATAATTTTGTTGA
>JAGLMD010000016.1 GCA_023140175.1 Nanobdellota archaeon
GGCTCTGATTTAGATAACCTAAGGAATATTCTAGAAGGGAAAGAGTTTAAAGGCACAACAATTAGTTAAATTTATTTTCCTAATATATTCTGGCTATATAAAATCTTTAATCTTATGTTTCACTTCTTCATGCCAGAGCCATCCTAATAACAATATTGCATCTATTCCTGCTGGTAAATTTTTCCAGCCGATCATACTGGTAAGATGCAGTTTAAACGCCTGCATTGAAAATGGATACAGCCACATAACTCCCTCATGCATTCCTCCGCCCAAAAACCAATCTAAGAAAATATGGAAGAACACACCAAAACTTATCACGAAATACAATGTAGCACTCTTTCTATTCCCCCTATTAAGAAAAATAAATGCTGGAATAAGAAACAACAGCGCAAACCAGGGCGTATGAGTGACACTTCCATGCACAATATTAATGCCAAAATACTTCATAATCCATCCTAAGGGAATATCTATATCAGGCAGCAATCCTGCCACCCCACCGATAAGGACAATTTCTAAAGAAAAGAATCTCTTATGTTTTGTAACATAGTCTCTATATAGGTCTATTAATATTATAGTCAATAACACGTGTGTAACAGCTAGTGGCATATTATTTCTTTATGGCTTTCCTTATTATCTTTCTTGATAAGCTATTTATTCCTTTAGAAAGTTTCTTTCCCGCTATCTTCCCTTTTGTTATAATCTTCCTTTTTACTCTCCCAACTTCTTTTTCCCCTTCTTTTTTCAGTTTATCTTTAGCTTTATTGGCTTCACTCATGATTTTATTTATAATTTCCTTTGCCTGTCCTTTGTTGATAAGCCCCTTCTTCACAAATACCTTTACTCTATCTTCAGCCATTTTCTTTGTAAGCCTTGCAGCTCCTAATCCCATTAAGAACATGTCTTTTATTGCATTCTTCAAAATTTATCACCTCTTTTCATTTATTATAGATATAAAAAGCGCAAATCCCAAAAAGCCGGCAAACATAAAACACAATATGCTTACAATGGACAACCCATAAAATACCTTATCTCCCAAATTTATTGTCACGCTTCCGGAAATAAGCAGTGCAGCTATAATCATCCCATATGTCAATCTATTGCTCGATTTATCAAGTTCAACAGATAATCTCTCTATATCTGTATCCCTCATCTCTATCTTTATTTCTCCCTTTTCAAGCTTATTCAATACCCTCGCTGTTTGTCCTGGTATTTTTTCAATTAATTTTTTCAACCTGAATGCATTCATGAGATTTTTCCTTATTAATCTCTTTGGGCTGTATTTATCTATGATCACTTCTTCTAAAAAGGGCTTAATCATTTCCCCAAATCTGAAATCAGGATAATAGCTAAGTGCAATACCCTCCATTGTAACAATAGTCTTGGCAAAAAGAACAAATTCTCGGGGCATTTTAATCCCGAATTCAAGCGCTATATCCAGTACTTCTTCAAGCACTGAACTGATTTTAATCTCCTTCAGTACCCCGCTACTCAATGGGTAGATAGCATCGCTAATTTTTCCCCTAATTTTTTTGAGGTCTTTATCCCCATTAACTTCACCAAGTTCAAATAAAACATCAATTACTTTTTCAGTATCTCCGCTGGTTATCCCTATAAGGAGATTAACTGCTTCATCTTTAAGGTTGTCGTCAAATTTCCCGACAATTCCAAAATCAACCAATGCAACTTTATTATCCTTTAATATCAGGATGTTTGATGGGTGTGGATCAGCATGAAAAATTCCATGTATAAATACTTGTTCTAGTATAGAATAAAAGCCGTTCTTCAGTGCTTTTTTCACATCATCTCTTTTTGTCTTTTTCTTTCCTATCTTATTGAGTTCAACACCATCAATATATTCCATCACAATTAGTCTCTCATTGCAGTACTCAGGATATACTATGGGTATCTTAGTTGTCTTGCTCCCTTTAAAATTCTCATAGATCCTTCTGATATTTTCTGTCTCTATATTGAAATTAAGCTCTTTTTTTGTCCATTCAGCAAACTCCTCGATAATTTTTACAGGCCTGTATTTTCTAAGTCCCTTTATGTGCTTATCAAGAAGCCTGGCAATAAATAACATTATCTCAATATCGCTCTCTATAGTATAATCGATATTGGGCCTTTTTACCTTGACAGCAACTTTTTCTCCATTTTTCAGGATTGCTTTATGTACTTGTGCTATCGATGCTGCTGCTACAGGCTCTTTTTCGAATTTCCTGAAAATTTCATCCAACCTTCTGCCGGTACTGTCTTCAATTTCTTTCTTTACTTCATTAAAAGAAAAAGCAGGCACATCATCTAATAATTTCTCAAGTTCTCGAATATAGCTTTTAGGGACAAAATCAGGCCTTATGCTAAGTACCTGCCCAAACTTTATGAAAGTAGGCCCCAGCCTTTCAAGGGTTTTTCTTAATCTTACTTCATTTGACTCTTTATGTTCTTTTTTCCTCTTTAATTTATGTTTTAATGGCAGAAATCTTTTAAGATTTGCATTCTCCAGAATAAAAGGAAAGCCCTCATCAAACACTATACCTAAAATTTCTTTCAATCTCTTTATATCAGCAATATCTCTCTTAAGATGTATCATCTATCTACCTCTTTTTTGTTGTTTGAATATCTTCTTTCTTATCATTGCATATTATATATACGAATGCCATGGATAATAATCAGTATCTACCTTTATTAATTTTTTGTTAATTAAGCTTAATCTATAAATTTAAAAACCCACCCCCATTCTAAAAGCATATGTCAGATTTCAAAAAAATTAGAGAACTAAACCTGAAATTGACCAAGGAAAAAATAAGAAATTCAGTTAATGTAGATAATTTTATCTGCCAGGCAATAAGTTCTATAGCAGAAACAGATAAAGTAATCAATCTGCTTTCTAAGCGTTTAAGGGAGTGGTATTTATTATATAATCCGGAGTTTACTAATTCAATCTCAGACCACTGGAAATTTGCAGAATTGATAACAAAAAAATCAAAAGAACAGCTGCTAAAAGAATTGAGAATAGATTATTCAATGGGTGCAGATCTAAAAAAACATGATTTAGACGCAATATTCAACTTAGCAAAACAAATCCTAAATCTATTCAAATTCCAGCAGGAGACAGAAAACTATCTTGAGTCAATAATGCAGGATTATTGTCCAAACCTAAAAGAATTAGCAGGAGTTACAATAGGTGCTAAATTGATAGGACATACTGGCTCACTAAAGAAGCTTATGATACTTCCAGCATCAACTATACAGATTCTCGGGGCGGAAAAAGCCCTGTTTAGGCATATAAAGACAGGCTCCAGGCCTCCAAAATACGGGATTATTTATTGGCACCAGTTTATCCAATCAACAAAGAGGCAAGAACAGGGAAAAAGAGCACGGGCATTAGCAGATAAGATTGCTATTGCAGCAAGAGTAGATTATTTTAAAGGAAACTTTATTGCAAAAAAGCTTAAGCAAGAGCTAGAGAGAAAATTCAAATGATAGTCAACTCAAGGATATTTGAAGTATATGAAGAAAAAGGGAAAAGAAGGTCTCTCTATACAATAAACCTTACACCAGGCAAAAAAGTATATAATGAAAAGCTTGTCAGGGATAAAGGCAGGGAATTTAGGCAGTGGGATCCAAAGAAGAGCAAACTAGCAGCAGCAATATTAAAAGGCACACTCAATATAGGTATAAGAAAAGGAGATATTATTCTTTATCTTGGTTGTTCAACAGGCACAACCCCTAGTCATATCTCGGATATTATTGGAAAAGATGGTTTTTTATTCGGCCTTGACTTTGCCCCGAGAGTTTTAAGGGACTTTGTTTTCTTATGCGAAAAAAGAAAGAACATGGCTCCTTTATTAGAAGATGCTAATCACCCTGAAAATTATCAAAAAAACATAACACAGGTTGATATAGTTTACCAGGATATTGCTCAAAGAAACCAGGTTGAGATTTTTATAAAGAACTGCAATCTTTTTCTCAAAAAAGGAGGCTATGCCCTGCTTGCATTAAAAGCCCGTTCAATAGATGTCACAAAAAAGCCGAAAGCCCTTTTCAATGAAGCAAGAAATCTCTTAGAGGAACATCTTATCATAATAGATTATCGTACTTTGGATCCTTATGAACTGGACCACTGCATGTTCATTTGCAAGAAGAAATGATGCTTACTTCGTTAATTTTAAAAACTATATCAAATTAGCAAGGATTGGGGGATTTATCATGATATCAGAAAAAAAAGGAACTTTAAAACTTAAAACAGGACTTGCAGAAATGCTAAAAGGCGGCGTAATAATGGATGTAGTTACTGCAGAGCATTCTAAGATAGCTGAAAAAGCAGGCGCTGTAGCAGTAATGGCACTTGAAAGGGTTCCAGCCGATATAAGAGCTCAGGGAGGAGTAGCTAGGATGTCAGACCCCAGGTTAATCAAGGAAATTATGGCCTCAGCCTCTATTCCAGTTATGGCAAAGTGCAGGATTGGCCATTTTGCAGAAGCACAAATTTTAGAATCATTAGGCATTGATTATATTGACGAATCAGAAGTCCTCACCCCTGCAGATGATAAATTCCATGTAGACAAGCACAAATTCAAAGTACCTTTTGTCTGCGGTGCAACCTACTTAGGAGAAGCATTGAGAAGAATAAATGAGGGGGCGGCCATGATAAGGACAAAAGGAGAAGCAGGCACAGGCAATGTAGTAGAAGCAGTTAAGCACATGAGAAGGATGAACTCTGATATCTCTTCTTTGAAAAAAATGTCTCCAAAACAACTAATAGAATATGCAAAACAGGAAAGGGTTCCATTACAGCTGGTAAACCTGATAAAAAAACTGCAAAAGCTGCCGGTTGTTAATTTTGCAGCAGGCGGCATAGCCACACCAGCAGATGCTTCATTGATGATGCAGCTGGGCTGCGATGGAATATTTGTAGGCTCAGGAATATTTAAATCATCTAACCCTCTCAAGATGGCAAAAGCAATTGTCGAAGCCACAACTCATTATAAAGATCCGAAAGTTTTAGCTAAGGTTTCAGAGGGCACAGGAGATGCCATGAAGGGCCAGGAAATTTCGAAATTAGAAACAAAGATGCAGGAAAGGGGCTGGTGATTTTTCTTGAAAGTAGGTGTTCTTGCTCTGCAGGGCGATTTTAGAGAACATATTAGCATTTTAAAGAAGCTAAAACTAACACCTATAGAAGTAAGAACAAAAGAAGAACTAGATAATGTCAAAGCACTTATAATCCCAGGGGGGGAATCGACAACTATTGGTAAACTCCTGAAAAAATATCAATTAGACAAAGAAATAAAAAAAAGATACAAAAAGGGCATGCCAATTTATGGCACATGCGCTGGGGCTATTGTTCTGGCAAAGGAAATAATCGATTCAGATCAACTAAATCTTGATTTGATAGATGTATCTATAGAGAGAAATGCTTATGGTAGGCAAGCAGACAGCTTCGAAGCAGACATTTCTTTGCCAAATTCAAAAAAGCCTTTTCATGCAATATTTATAAGGGCCCCAAAGATAAAGCAGATAAGAAACGGAGTTAAAATACTTTCAAAACATAAAAAAGAACCTATTCTTGCAAGAACTGATAATATCCTGATTTCAACATTTCATCCCGAGCTAACAGAAGATACAAGAATTCATGAATACTTTATACAAATGGCCAAAGACAAATATAACTAGTTAAATGTTCACTTTTTCAATAAGTTCCCTAACCTGTTCAACATTCTTTTCAAAAGCCTTTTTCTCATCATTATCAAGTTCAAGCTCAATAATTTCTTCTACTCCATTCCGCCCTAGTTTGATTGGAACACCAATAAAGATTCCTTCAGCACCATATTCTCCTTCTAAATAAACCGAACAAGGCAGAATCTTTTTCTTATCCTTTAGTATAGCTTCTATCATATCAACTATTGCAGAGGCAGGAGCATAATATGCTGAGCCAGTCTTTAGGAGGTTGACTATCTCTGCCCCTCCTTTCCTTGTTCTTTCAACCATAGCTTCAATCTTATCCTCACTGAGAAAATGGCTCAAAGGGATTCCTGCAATATTGGAATACCTGACTAATGGAATCATCATATCTCCATGTCCTCCAAGCACCATGGTATTGACATCTTCAACAGAGACATTGGTCTCCTCTGCAATGAAATATGCAAATCTTGTGGAATCAAGCACTCCTGCCATACCTATTATTCTTTCCTTCGGGAATCCTGTCACCTTTGAAGCTACATAGACCATAGCATCCAGGGGATTACTTACTATTATAACAATAGAATCCGGTGCATATTTCTTTATATTCTCTGAAACAGAGGCCACAATATCAGAATTCTTCTTGAGTAAGTCATCTCTGCTCATACCTGGCTTTCTTGGTAAACCTGCAGTCACAACCACAATATCTGAATCTTTTATATCCTCATAATCATCTGTGCCCTTTATTCGTGCATCCCTTTGTTCAATAGGCATAGAAGCACTCATATCAAGCCCCTTACCCTGGGCAACCCCTTTGACAATATCAATAAGTACAATATTCCCCAGTTCCTTCAGGCTTGCTATATGTGCTGTAGTAGCACCTACATTGCCTGCTCCTATGATGCTTATCTTAGGCCTTTGCATTCTTCTTCCCTCTTAACCACCACACCCCTAAGTAAACAAAAGGAGTATCAAGCAAAGCAAACAATATCTTGAATATCCAATAAGGCACTATCAAAGATATTATGAATACAGCATCCCACATAGGAGCAGATTTATAGAATGCAACAAACATAAATATTGTACTGTCTATAAGCTGACTAACAATTGTAGAAAGATTATTTCTTAACCATAAAAACTTCCCCTTTGTCTTTTTCTTCCAAAAATCAAAAGACCACATATCATGGAACTGGGCAATAACAAATGCTAAAATACTTGCAATAGTCATTCTTATGGTAACTTTAAAGACTGCTGAATAAGCATTATTATCTACAGATCTCTCCGCAGCAGGCAATACAACAGCAATAGAGGTGATGATTATAAGCAGGATCATTGCACTAACCCCTACAATAATGAATTCTCCTACTTTCTTTTTACCATGAACCTCTTCCACAATATCAGTTATTAAAAACATCAGCGGAACAGTCAATATTCCCACAGAGACATGGATTATGCTAAAGAAATTCAATGCAATCCCCCTTCCCCCGATACTCTGTAAAAACATTTTCAACAGAACAACTATCGGAAAGAATATTGCATTAAGTGGGACAGATATGTAGCCGGGAATTGCAAAATGAGTTATCTTGCTTCCTAATACATTAGACATTATTAATGAAGCAACAAATAATCCAAGAAGTAAATTTGTTTTTTCCCTGATTCCAAATTTCATAAATCCACCAAAACAAAAAATTCATATGCCTTTTATAAGTTTTTCTATCTCCTCTGCAATCTCTTTCGACTCACTAACCTGTATTTTCATCTTCTTAATCAATCCTTTTATTTGTTTCAATGTACCCATAATAAGTACATCACTTCTTTCAATACTACAATTAATACAGCCTTTATTGACAGCAGCATCCCCTCCTAAAGCCAGCATTTCCTGTTTTATGATATTGGCAATAGCATTCCTAATATCTTTAAGGAGTATAAGTCGAAATACACTCTTAGGCAGCATATAGGCTAACCCCTCTTTCTGGACTCCTATCTCTTTCATTACTTTCCCCGCATCTTTTTCATCTAGAATCATCGCATTCATTCTTGTCCTATAAATATATTTTTCAATTCTTCTTTCATATTTATCTTATTGGCTTTTCCATTTGTTTCTTTCACAATCAGTCCCTTCCCTTTAAGTTTGTCAAGAATTCTGTGAATTTTCACTTTATGCAATCCAGTCAACTTCTCAAATTTCGATTGGTTAAGCTCACCCTTATTTTCTATTAACTGATTCATAATCTTCCTTTCATCATTATCAAGAAAATTTAAAGTAAATTCTAAATTTTTATCCAATTCTCCTCTATCTCTGAGGTGCTTTGATATTAGTAAGTAAGAGGATAGGGAGCCAATGAATAAACCTAATGATGATAACATCAGGATCATATAAGGAATCGGGATAACGCAGCCGCATGCATTGTTATTTTTGATAGCATCTGAGACATAAATCATGCTGAAGGAGACTATGAAAACAAAACCTAATAGTATAGTCAAAACTAAAAAAACGTTCCTTAAGGTTTTATTCTCTTTAAAATAAGTCAGTTTCATTTTTTGTAACAAACATTTATATATGGTTACAACTAATGTAACTATAAATATTTATATAGTTTATGGATTTTGCAGGTGTCAGGGAAAAAATGGAAAGAAAGAATATCATTGCTTTGTTAATTATAATAGCGATATTCCTGCCTGCAGTTTACGCTCAGGAACATACATGCGCAGCTTACATAACTGGTATTGGTTGTCCAGCTTGTGCACAGGAGGATCCTATTATTCTGGGTATTCTGCCAAAAGAGAATCCTGATTTTGTAGTAATAGAATATGAGATTTATAAACAGCGAGAGAATGGACAGGTGGTTATGAATTATAAGGATAATTACAACTCAGGGCTCCACATTCCTTTAATAGTATTTGGTAAAGAAGACTTTAGTATTGGAGTCGGGCCGGTTCGACAGCATGCCCTAAATGCAATTGAAAAGGGCCAAAACAATTGTCCTTTGCCTAACGGGGCATTAATAGCCTTTAATGAATTAGATTTAACTGTTTTGACTGGAAAACCAAAAATATGGAAAGGCGAGAGAATACTAATAAAAACTGGTGAAGGCGGAGATGATAAGCTGTTAAAAAACCTGCTTACATCAGAAAATTTATCCGCTGTTGTAGAAGATGTTGAATTTGAGGTTATAGATTCAGAGCCTGTTCTTCTTTCTGGAGACAAAGTTGAATTTGATAATGCAATTAAAATAGCCGGTTGGACTTTCAAATGGAATGGTGAAGCTATAAAATCTGTTGCAGCTAATGCAGCAACAGAAGAGCAGCAAGTGGAGCCTCAACAACAGGAGTCTGAACAGGAACAAAAAGGATTGGGATTTTATAAAGTATTTTTCTTAGCATTAGCAGATACTGTTAATCCATGCGCATTAGCTGTTTTCATTTTGTTTCTGATAGGCATAATGTCATATGATCCGACAAAAGGAAAAAAAGTCTTAACTGCAGGAGCAGCTTTTGTAACAGCAGTTTATATCTGTTATTTTATTTATGGATTGATTATTATTAAATTTTGGCAGATAGTTCAGGCATTAACATCTGTTAGATTAATTCTTTATACTATTTTAGGAGTAGTGTCTATAGTTCTTGGACTATTGCATTTTAAAGATTTCCTTTGGTATAAAAAAGGAGGGCTTGCAACAGAAATGCCAGCTGGCTGGAGGGGAAAAGTCAAGAGAATGATGTTAGGTATAACCTCTGCTAAGGGAGCTTTCTTGATGGGGGCATTTGTAACTCTTTTCCTTATGCCATGTACTATGGGGCCTTATTTAATAGCAGGAGGAATTTTATCTGCACTTGAACTAGTAAAAGCTATTCCATGGTTAATAGTTTATAACCTAATATTTATTTTGCCTTTGTATGGGATAGTGCTAATAGTGTATTTTGGATTTAAAAAAGTGGAAGATATATCAGGATGGAAAGATAGAAATATTAGGTATCTTCACCTGGTAATAGCTATCCTTATGTTATTTATAGGGGTTGCTATACTTTTGGGATGGATATGAATATTTTACTGGTGAATCCATAAATGATAGGAGTGTAATCAAATTTTTCACTTGTTTTTGCAACAGTTGTACAAAAGAATTCTATTGAGAGCATTATAAAAAATCATAAGCAGAATTAACAGAATAAATATCACACCACCAATAATACTTCCTTCTATACTCGAAGTATACATTCTTAGCAAGATAAATAAGCTGATCAGCTCAGGAAGGATAACGACCAGAATTGATACAATATTCTTTCTTATTACATTAAATGAATCCTTTATCCCTCTCCCGAAAAGCCTAAGCACCTGCATTATATGAAGAGTTACATATGCTATGATAAAAAGAAGAACCATAGCTATAGCGAAATATATCCTCTGATATTTGATCATGATGAAAAAAGTTATTAGCATGTATAAAACATAAATCAAAAACACAGTTACCGATGTAAAGATAATATTAAAGAGATATAATTTTGTCCATCTTTTTTTCAATTCCTTTGTTTTTTCTTCGCTTATTAAGCCAATTATCTTGTATTTGAAAAAACTATACACTGCCAGTAAAGCCAGTATATAGAATGCCATGAATATTAAAGAAACTACACCTGATTTCTCTGGCACAACATTGAATGTAATAGTTGCTAAAATAGACACTATAAAAATCACTATCCAGAAAATTGCATCAATCCCTATAGTCAGCCAGAATTTGCCCCTTTTTATCTCTTTCAATGCCTTTAAGATGATGTTTTTCATAATGTCTTGATGACCTCTTTTATGAGTATTCTTGCCCATATCATTGCCGGCATAACTATCAATATACCTGAAAATACAACAAGCATATATGATGCCAAACCAACTAATATTAGGATATAATTGACTAATAAGAACATTACACCAATAATCAAATAAGTAATAATAAGCCATAAAGCCTTTCTGGTTCCAATCCTGAAACTCCCTTTGATGCTTTTCCAGAATCCATGCTTCTCTATCATAACATATGATATAAAAGCAAAATATAGTATTATAATCAGGATAATATTAGTAATTTCTCCAAAAAAGAAAAACCCATTAGCATCATATCTCCTGCCTACTATATCTGTATATGAAAAAAAGAAATTGACTAAAATATATACTATAAAAATAGGATACCAAAAAAGATTAATAAGAAAAAATCTCTTGATGTATGGAATATATTCCTCTTTCCCCCCAGCCAGATTAAGGCTAAATCTCCATAGGAATCCCTGGAAAAAGCAGTATAAGACATATGCTACTAGTATGAGAATCCCAGATAAAACAATGATATTTCCGCTATGCACGGATTCACCTATAATATTGGCAAAATTACCGGCAAGACTTTCGCTTTCAGAAATGATCTCATCACCTAAGTATATAAGATTAGTCTCTATCCCATTAAATAAAGGGGCAGAAAAAAACCCATATAATAAGATAAAAAGCAATTCAACACTAATCCCTATCCACAGTATTTTATAATTCTTTATCAGAATAATAAATGATTCCTTAAGTGTTTTCAAAAATTTATCTTTATTCATTATAGAAAACTATCTTTAAGATTATATATAAACATTATGAAAAAATCATAGCAAAACAAAAATAAATCATATAAATTGCTGCTATTAGTATAGAAAGACAAAACTATTATTATGTATCTCTTTTGTCTTTCTAAAATAAAAAAGAAAGCTGCTTAACCACAGCTTGCAATGGCATTTCCATCA